>CAXCBH010000158.1:0-4039 GCA_963980675.1 uncultured bacterium
TTATACAGTTTTAATCCTACATTTATATTAAAGAATAATTTTACTATTGATGAATACGTGATGGGTTTCGGTTTCTTCCGTATGAGTTACATCTATAATGAAAAGATTCATGTCCAGGCCAATCTGGTTTGCTGCTAAACCGATACCCTCCGCTTCATACATGGAATCAAACATGTCATCCAGCAGGGGATCTATATTGGAAAAATCCTTAAAGGGATTACATTTCTTACGTAGGATCGGATCCCCGTAATGAACAATATTCTTGACGGCCATTAGGATTGTTCTAATTCTGCATCTTTTATTTTTTCCGCTAAACCGGCAATGGCAGTCTTGTTGACTGTAATATTTGTGTTATTATCAATTTTAATGATGGCTTGACGGCCTTTTTCCTTAAATCCCTGGACAGTACCATAAATACCACCCATGGTGATAATTTTATCTCCTTTTTTTAAGCCATCCCGCATGGTATCCTTTTCTTTCTGACGTTTGGTTTGGGGTCGAATCATCAAAAAATAAATGATGAACATAATGATGATGAATGGCAAAAATGCGGCAAGTCCGCCTCCGCCTTGCCCCGGTTGTGCTGCTGCGTATAAAAAATCCACTGTATTTCCTTAATTTGTTGGCGTGGAAATTACCTTTTCTATGAGATTAACTCAACGAGTTCAATGATTTGATTTTTTACTAAAATGATATTTCAATAATGGTTCCATTATTAGGAGATGATTCAATAACATGGAGCCGCCCTGAGTGAATCTCTTCTACAATTCTGGTTGAAAGAGATAAACCCAACCCCCAACCTGCCCGTTTTGTACTAAATCCTGGTCGAAAAATATTTCGCCAATCTTTTTTTGGTATTCCTTTTCCGTTATCTTGAATTCGAATCTTAATCGCATCCTCATCCTTCCGGAGTGAAACTGTCACTTTACCGTCTTCCCTATCAATAGCATCAATCCCGTTTCGAATGATATTCTCAATAGACCAAGCTAGAAGAGAGCCATTTGCTTTGATTGAAATACCAGGTTGAATATCATTAATTAGTTCAACTTTTTTCCCTAGAGAGGGCATCCGTTTCATCAGATAATTCACTACACGCTCCACGCGCTCGGAAAGATCAAACTCTTCCATATCAGGTTTCGAACCCATCTTGCTGAAACGTCGTCCAATTTGTTCCAGCCGTAATAAATCTGCTTCCATTTCAGGGATTAATTCTTCTGTTTTTTCTGGATGTTCTTTCAACCAATCCACCCAACCCATAAGAGCTGATACGGGCGTCCCTAATTGATGGGCAGTTTCCCGTGCCATTCCTACCCAAATGTGCCGTTTTTCATTGTTCCTAATAAAAGAAAAACCTACAAACCCCAGGAATATGAATATTGCTATAGCTACAATCTCAAAATAGGTCCACCATTGCAATTTTTCGACAATTGAAGAGTCACCATAATGGAGATATCCAAATATAATTTCCCCAATATTAGCATCACTGTATATCAAAGGGATTGGTTCATTTAATTTGTCCATTGTTTTCATTAACCGGTTCCTTTTACTCAGGGTATTGACCGATTTAGGCAAATTTTTCCACATTTGTGGATGATGGTCTGGATCTGTCTGGATCAGTGGAAATTTTACTTTTTGGATAATATTTTCGAATACAAAATTCAAATTCGCATCATTGTCATCCTGGACAATATTTGCTATAATCTCCGCGTAGAGCCGGACGATCTGGCGATTGTCATTCCGCAGTTCTTTAACCAGAGATTGGGTATAGGTAAGAAGACCAATGATCAATGCAATCCCAAGAATGAAAAGTCCTGCTTTTATATTCCCTGTATGTTTATAAAGATTCATTTTAGAGACTTTCTAGTAAAGTAATTTTCAATTTTCTTTTTCTTTCCACAAAATGAATCCAAATCCAAAGAGGATAGCCAGAAAAGAAACTCTAGAGAGAATGCGTGTCTGTTTCCAGGATGAATCATCATACCGAAATTCAATTTGATGTTCCCCGGAAGGAACGTAAATAGATCTCAATATATGATTTGTTTGATAAACAGGTGTTTCTTCTCCGTTCACATATGCGCGCCAACCCGGTTTATAATAGATCTCGGACAGAACAAGCAGCCCTCCTGTTTCAGATTGAGATATAATATTAATCTTGTTCTCTGCCCGTGAAATGACATCAACCTGCCCGGACGCCATTCCTTTCAATGGTTCGCCTTGATATTTATAAATAATTGCAGTATTGGAAGGGTCAAACCCGTTTAATAGAGTTTCCATTAAGGACTCTCGCTGCGTTTCAACTGATTTTACATTTCCCACGATCCATGCTTTAGGAAGAACATTTATATTCTGAAAAACTCCGGGTACATCTTTCAAAGCAATAAAGTTAGGATTGTTTATCTTTTTGCGAGTTAGGACATATTTCACATTCAGCATATCCAAAATATGAGGGCGGCTGAATCCTTTTGCATCCATAAGGTCCTGGTAATTCCTGAGTTTAATTGGTCTATAGCCACCAATACTTTCAATATTCCAATAACTATATTTATTGGAATTCAATTCATCAGCAGGAAAAATCCTGAAATGATCTTTATCATTCTTAAGATATTTCACAATCAAATCTTCTTGAAATAAAATATCCATATTTTTTGATGGTTTCAAGTGTAGGAATTCAACATTGATAATCCAGAGATCAAACACTGCCAAACCAATTATCAGGAAACCAAAAATTTCTTTATTTATTTTTTTCTGAATTAATCCCCAAACCAGCCCTAAGGAACCTAAACTCACAGCTAAAGCTAATAATAATCCTTTTTGGAAAAGTTCAATTCTAACCTTTTGCAATTGTGAAATGATAGCGGGGTTGTATCTAGCATCTTTTGCTACGCTAAAAGAAAAAACAGATTCTCCTATTATCAGGAATAAAATGGACAAACCTGCTATGCCGCCTGCTACGTAAAGTACCTTTGTAAAAGAATCTTTTTCTTCGAGTTTCTCCATTAATGAATCAAATCCAAATGCAGCAAGGATTGGGATAGTAACTGCCAGTAAAACATAGATCATTGATGGAATTCTGAATTTAGAGAAAAAAGGAAAAATAAAGAAAAATGGCTTAAACAATATTGGGAAAAATGATCCAAATCCAGTAACCAGGACCAAAATAGTTGTGATCCAGAAAAATAAACTATCTTTATCAGGCTTTTTTAATAAAGCACCTAAAATGGCCAAAATAATGGCTACCAGCCCGAGATAATGTGTGGATTGCGTGAAAGGCATGAAGCCCCAATAAGCCCCTGATTTCAAATCTCGAGTGGAAAAATTCTGCAATCCATAATGATAAGGGAAAAGGAAAGAAATAGTCTCCTTTGGATGAAATGACCATTGTGTGGCATAATTCCAATCTGTACCGGACTCTGTTTGACCTGTTTGATCAAGGATGGATTTTGCACCGCGGGTGGAATGTTTCTGAAACTCATAAATATCTATATATGGATCTGAAACCATCAATAACGCAAGAAAAAGTCCTGCTAAAATACCGCTGATTTGTTTCCCACTAACCTTGGCTGAAAATAATTTGTCTTTCACAGAAAATCCCATTGTCCAGACCAAGTAAAAGCCAATGACCATCCAGGTGTAATAGACTATTTGTGGATGATTCACCCATAATTGGAATGCCGTGACTAAGGATAAAAATAGTATAGATTTTAGGGTTGGTTTTCGAATTACCTGGAATGCACCCATTAGTACCCAGGGAATAAAAGCCATGGCATAGATCTTATTCATGTGTCCGGCATTGATCAATCCAAATGCATAAGGCGTTAAACAAGAAACTATACCAGAAAAAATCGATGCCATAATTGAAACATTCAACTGTCTTAAAAAATAAAATAGCCCCAGTCCACCCAAAGTCAAATAGAACCAGATCTTTATACCACGATTAAAAAATAAAAGATTTAAAATGGTTTTGGTGGGATCCCCTGGAGTATAAATATAGCCACCATAGGATGGCATTCCGGAAAAAAGGTTTGGAAACCACTGGGGA
>CAXCBH010000159.1:0-4012 GCA_963980675.1 uncultured bacterium
AACAAGGGATCCTACGGAAAACCAATGGCTTTGAACAGCTACACCCAATTCACCGGTTTCTGCGTCTAATGCGACAATGGAATATGTGTGGACCGGAATTGATTCTGAAATAGGTTGGGAAAACAAAACACCCAGAAGGATTCCGGGTGTTAGGAGATAATTTCGAAAAATTTTGGCGGTTGATAACATGAAAATCAAATTCCTTTCTTCTCCGCACAACAAGGTTTGGTGCAATCAGGGCCACATGCTTTGGCCTTTTGCACACAACATGGTTTAGTGCAATCAGGACCACATGCTTTGGCTTTTTGTGCACAGCATGGTTTGGTGCAATCAGAACCACAGGCCTTAGCTTTTTGCCCACAACCTGGTTTAGTACAATTAGAGCCACAAGCCTTAGCTTTTTGCCCACAACCCGGTTTAGTACAATTAGAGCCACAAGCCTTAGCTTTTTGCCCACAACCCGGTTTAGTACAATCAGAGCCACAGGCAGATTTATACTGACAATTGGAGATACTAGAAAGTGGATCTGGTGTATAATTCAAGGCAGTCACAGATAAAATAACTGTAAAAGATAGAAGAATTCCTACTGTTAAACGATTCATTATGTTTTCCTTTTAATTAAAAGTTAGTGTTAAATGTAAGAATGGATTGCCCATCAATCAACGACGATAAGGACTCATTTTAAGTAAATAAATTTATCATATTCTGAATTCTTTAAACTGATTATGAAAAGAATTTATCGGTGGAATATTGAGCCGAAGAATCCTGTATTTCCAAAGGTAAAGTATAAAGATTGAAGGCTAGTGAAATTCTGGGATGACAACTTTTGTTTTCTGATACTGAGTGCTCTAATTTTGAATCAAAGAGAATCATTTTTCCGGTTTCAGGTTTCAGGGACCATTCATTCCATTTATCTTTCACTTTTGACCGAAAATGGATATCACCAGAATTATCATGAATATCCAAGTAATAAACACCAGAGATTATAGCTTTCTTTTTATGATCATGCCACCCAGTGGATTCCCCAGATTTTGCAACATTAAACCAGAATTCATCAAAAGAGATACCCAAGCCTTGATGAGGAACTATAACCGATTTATTTGTAATTTTTTTCGCAAAAACAGATGCTGCCAAAAAAACATGTTTAACAGCAGGAACACGGTATGGATCAAGATACAGATTCTCCCATCTGTTATTGATTAGATGGGACTGTTGCAACAGAGATGAATATTTTTTCAAATCTTTTAAAATTTCAAGTCGATATTTGTCTGAAATTTCAGGAAAAAAGGTATGAATATGTTGTGAATGTGTTGCCATATGTTTTTCCGGGACTCAATTTAGGCAGATGTTAAATTATGTGTCATATATTATTTCAAAAAGGATAAATACTTGAAAGGACTTTTCCCGGTATTTGCAGGGCTATTGTTATGGTTCATCGGCGGCCCCGATGGTTTAGATACCCAAGCATACCAGTTGTTCATTGTTTTTCTAACAGTTATTGCATCATTGATGGTTCGGGCAATTCCAATGGCAGTGAGTGTATTAACAGGGCTGACATTTGTTGTCACGGTAGGGATTCTCCCTTTGAAAAGTGCATTAATGGGATACAGCGATACAACAACTTGGTTGGTTGTTGTCGCATTCATGATCGCTGGTGCCGTGATAGAGACAGGACTGGGACGACGAATTGCATTACTCTGTATTTTAATTTTGGGGCGATCAATCACAGGGTTAGGCTATGCAATTTGTTTGGCAGAATTTATCCTTGGCCCCGTGGTCCCATCTAATACAGCCCGTGGTGGGGGAATCTTAGCACCTATCGTTGATTCCATATCCCGCACATTGGGATCATCACCAAAACATAAACCGGAAAAAGCAGGACAGTATCTTCACCTTGTGGGTGCTCATGCCAACCTCATTACTGCAGCAATGTTTCTTACAGGAATGGCCGCCAATCCATTGGTTTCTAAAGCAGCATTTGATATTTTTGATATTCAATTTGATTGGTTCACATGGGCTAAGGGTGGCATCGTTCCTGGATTGATCGGCTTGGCTGGACTTCCATTATTGATTAATTACATCTCAACGCCCACAATTAATTCAATCCAACCAATCCGTGAAAAAATTCAAGAAGATATTCAATCTCTTGGACCATGGACTCGCCAAGAGATTATTACCGCTTGCACTCTTGGAGTGATGCTGATTCTTTGGTCAACCAAACCCTTTCATGGCTGGGGTACAACCACAGTTGCTTTCTTGGGTTTAGTAATCATTTTACTTACTCGTACTTTGACATGGGATCAATTGGTGAAAAATCATAAAGCGTGGGATGCGCTTATTTGGCTCGGCGGATTGTTAACACTGGCAACAGGATTGAAAGATTTAGGGTTTATAAGTTGGTTTGGGAATTTGATAGGAAACGGATTAACTGGTATTCCCTCCATAATGCTTCTTATTGCTCTGTCGTTAATTTATTTTTATTCCATGTATTTTTTTTCCATGCTCACTGCTCATATTGTAGCTTTGGTTGGAACAATTTTTCTTGTGGCATCTGGTGTAGGTTTGAATCCATTTCTGGTAGTAGGTGTCATGGCTTATTTTTCAAACTTATGCGGTTGTTTAACCAATTATTCCACAGGACCCGTTATTATTTATTTTGGGAATGGTTATGTACAACCACTGGCCTGGTTTAGAATTGGATTTATTGTTTCAATCTATCACGTGGTGGTTTGGCTCGGGATTGGCTCGATCTGGTGGAAAATGATTGGCTGGTGGTAACAAACCATTCAAATAATAAAAAAGCCCTTCCGCAATTTGCAGGAGGGCTTTTTTATTTAATATGGTAAGTATGCTATTTCAAAAGTACCATTTTCTGAGTGTGTCGTTTCGTTCCAGAGATAAGTTCTGAGAAATAAATACCACTGGCAAATCCACGGGCATCCCATTGCACTTCGTAACTCCCGGGTTGGAGCTGCCCATTAATAAGTGTTGCAACATTCCGTCCTGAAACATCATAAATCCGCAATGTTGATTCATGTGAAGTGCTGCCAACATCAAACCTGATAGTTGTCACCGGATTGAACGGATTAGGATAGGCTGCATAGAGTTTGAACTCTTTAGGTAGCCCTCCATTTGTTGGTTCAATAGACGTTAATACAGTTGATGTGAAAACGGTTTCTTGATTAATACGAAAACTTTCAACATCCACCAATTCATCAAACCCAGGGATGTCCATATCACCAAAACATTCTTCATAGGATTCATATTCATCATCTTCACATGGATTAAATGAAGAGCTCGCAAAAAGTGTATCTTCAATAATAATGTACCCTAGTGCCATAGTATCTGCTTCATCTTCATAATAATAATCATCATCAATTTCAAAATACAAGAATAAAGAGTCTGTTGTTGCAGACCAATCAAAATAAGATGTGTCAGAATATTCTTCCCCATAATAATCATCATACCCAACTTCAATATCCATTCCAGTTGAATCTTCAGAGAATGATACATAAAATTCCATATCATCATCTCCTTCACCATCTTCATTGAAAAAATCAATGGGGGTTTCTACACCTGCCTCTAAATCAATCATGCCGGGGCCAATGGTGCCCGTAACTGTAAGAACGGCTGCTCCCGTAGAATCATATAAACTCAAATTGGTAAATGTGATAGACGTTTCATCTAAGGATGTTGCGGCAGCTGCTTCTTCAGAATCCGCCATCAACTCAATTACGCCTGTCTCATCAAACATTAACCCCATGACCATATTTTCATCATCGCTTGATGATCCGAAACCTATGACAGTTGGATTTTCAATATCAAGACTATCTAAATCCATTCCAAATGATACCATAAAGAATTCCATTAAATCCATATTCATGATCAATAGGTCTGGTCCATCGTCGAATTCTTCAGACGCATCTGCAGGATAACGCCAGTAGGAAAAACCGCCGCCGTTGTTACCATTAGTCCAACTGGCCATCACTATATCGTAGTACTTATCTTCTTC
>CAXCBH010000160.1:0-3998 GCA_963980675.1 uncultured bacterium
TACACCCATTTGTCTTTATCTTATAGTGGAGATGAAAATACGATTTCGGATTTACCTCTTCTGAACAGATACTCCGGACTTTCCTATGCGAGCTGGATCGTACCTATTAAATCAAAAGGATCCTTCGGGTTGGCCTTAGTTCCATATGCAGACCAACGTATCTCCCTTACTGATACTGATACAACATCTTTCATTGCTTTTGATGATACTCTAAGCTTGTTGAATTCCTTTGAACGGTCGGGTGGAATTATGGCTTTCAAGGTAGGAACATCCTATTTAATCCGTGAAAATTTAAGTGTCGGGTTATCCGTAGATATGCTGTTTGGTTCATCCAGACAAAATGAATCTATCTTTTTTGTTGGGAGTTCCATTATTCAAACATCACGTACAAGGTATTCCGGCGTTTTAGGTGAAGTATTTATATCCTGGGCGCTCCAGGAAAAAATCAATCTTTTTGCCAGTGTCAAGCAAACCTTAAGGGGCTTGGATGGGATATACACAGAAAAACATTTATTCGACGATGCAAATGGTAATGGATATCATGATTATGGTAATGACTTTCCGTTGCCTGATAGCGTTTTTGCTAAAAATGAAATTCGTTTAACCGGAATCCACAAGCCTAAACAATTTTCATTTGGAGTTCAATCTAAATTAAATAAGCAGACGTCGATCTCATTTGAATTCTCTTCCATCAAAGATAATGATACGATACCAGCATCCTTGACACTGCCGATAAATGATTGGATCGATCATTCAAATGATTTCAAATTATCTTTGGTAAGATTCCCCAATGATATTTCTCTAAACTTGGTAGATAAAATATCAATTAGAACTGGATTAGTATATAAAAGCCATACGCTCAATTCAAAAACAAATGTTAGCGAGGTTGGTGGTTCATTGGGATTTGGATTTAAATTCAAGACTGTCGGAAATCAAGTTGATCTTAATTATTATCTTGGGAAAAGAAACTATTCTGACACTTTTAATGCAGAAATTATTCAACAAATGCAAGTTGGTATAAGTCTGGGTGACTTATGGTTTGTAAAAAGGAGGCAAAAAAAGTAATGAAAAAAATTAAAATGATTTCCATGGCAATGGGAGTATTCTTTTTAACTATGTGTGTGCCGCCAGATGGTAGCAGTGATAAAGGTCGTGGAAAAGATAAAGCAAAATTGGATTCATTAAGACAATTTAAATGTCCTCGATTAATGAGTAGTGCAGCAGAATATTATCGCAATCGTGATTGGAAACAAACTGTTCGTATATATAAAGAAATTACATCATTGGATTGTGACGAATGGAACCCAGTTTATGCTCCGCCAAAGGAGATTTATCAATATTATGCTATTGCATATGAACAACTGGGAAAATTCGATAGTTCTGAATTTGTCTTATTGGATGGATTACAAAAATTGCCAGATAATATTGATCTGAGAAAAAGATTAGCATATTCTTATAAAAAGCAGGGTAAAAAAGATAAAGAGATTATCGAGTATGAAAGGTTGGTAGACATGGCTCCGGATGATATTCCTATCATGAATGATCTTTCCAAGTTGTACAAGGATGAAGGACGTTTTGATGACCAAATCGTTATTCTTGAAAAAATACTGGACATAGATGGAAATAATGAAATTGCACAAAGTGAATTGGCTTTGGCATTTGAGAGTAGTGGTCGTGATCCGATAGATGTTTACCGTAAGCGATATGATGCTAACCCAGAAAATATAAGTTATGGTTTAGATTATGTGGACAGATTAGGTCAAGCAGATCGTTATGAAGACGCTATGCCTGTATTAAAAAGTATCATTAGTCAAGATCCTAGCAGCAAGTTAGCTTATCGGAAATTAGCAGATGCAAATAAAGCCATAGATAACCTTAAGGGCGCAGTATCTGCTTACGAGGAATTATTTAGAATTGACCCTAGGGACGGTCGTATTCCAATCGATATTTCTAATCTATATCTTGAGTCCAACGATTTTGGTAAAGCACTCCGGTGGGCAGATAAAGTTGTGAGTTTGAATAATGATATAGGTGATGGCTTTGGCCAAAAAGGGAAAGTATATTATTATGGTTGGGATAATTTTCGTAAAAACCCTTTCACCGCGGATGATCGCATTATAGCGAAATTGTCTTATGATTATTTTGTAAAAGCTGAATCGAAAGGATACCATGGTTTTTCTAAAAGAGCATGGTTAGAAGAGAATTCGAAAGATATCTTATATGGTAAAGCTCAATGGTTCATGGCAGATGAAAAAACGAAACGGACAAAAAGTATATCTACAATGTCATCAGATTATGATTGGGTCACAGAATCATTAAAAGCAGAAGCTGATTGGAAATAGCATGTTCCATCTTTCTGATCAGGATCCGGAATTGTTTAAAACTCTTGAAAGAGAGATAAACAGGGAAGAATCAACACTTGAGTTAATTGCATCCGAAAATTTTACCAGCCAGGCCGTCATGGAAATGGCCGGTAGTGTCATGACCAATAAATATGCGGAAGGTTATCCGGGGAAACGATATTATGGCGGGTGTGAATTTGTTGATGAAGCTGAAAACCTTGCCCGGAATCGATTGGGTGAATTATTTGGGGCAGAGTATACAAATGTTCAACCTCATTCAGGCTCGCAAGCTAACATGGCAGCTTTGATGACTTTTATCAAGCCAGGCGATACTGTCATGGGACTTGATTTGTCACACGGAGGTCATTTGACTCATGGTAGCTCAGTCAATTTTTCTGGACAACTTTATAACTTTGTTTCCTATCATGTTTCAAAAGAAACGGGTCGGGTTAATTTTGAAGAGGTTTCAAGATTAGCAAAAGAGCACCAGCCTAAACTCATAATTTGTGGTGGAAGCGCTTATCCAAGATTTATTGAGTTTGAACAATTCAAGGAAATTGCTGATTCTATTAATGCATTTCTTATGGCTGATATTGCACATCCAAGTGGTCTTGTTGCAACTGGTTTACATCCCACACCTATTCCTTACTGTGATGTTGTGACTAGCACGACTCACAAAACACTTCGAGGACCTCGTGGTGGAATAATAATGATGGGGAAAGATTTTGAAAACCCATGGGGAAAAATTGCGCCAAAATCAGGCAGAGTTAAAAGGGTGTCAGAATTAATTGATTCCACAGTTATGCCTGGAATTCAAGGCGGTCCACTGATGCATATTATAGCAGCTAAAGCAGTTGCTTTTGGAGAAGCATTACAACCCGAATTTAAAATCTATACAAAAAATATTATTCAAAATGCGCAAGCCATGGCGGATGAACTCCTAAAACTTGATTATCAGTTAGTTTCAGGGGGCACGGATACTCATGTGTTGCTAATTGACTTATCTAATAAAAATATCACTGGAAAAGCTGCAGAACTTTCCTTGGGAAAGGCAGGAATCACTGTTAATAAAAATATGGTTCCATTTGATGAAAGAAGTCCCTTTGTTACTAGTGGTATTCGTGTGGGTACACCTGCAATCACAACACGTAGAATGGGTGTAAATGAGAGCCGTCAAATCGTCAAGTGGATGGATGAAGCTATTTGCACCCATGATGATGAATCTACTTTATCCAGAATTAAATCGCATGTGAACGATTTTTGCGCAGAATTTCCAATTTATTCAGATTAACAATTGGGTTCAGAAAAATGAACCGGATTGGATTAATCTTTTTACTCATTTTTTCATATAATTGTGTCCCAAGGACACTGATTGTTGACCATCCAAATCTCGTTTCTTTCTATTTTGAGAAAAAAATATCATCTCTTGAAACTCAAAAAGAACTCGATCAGACGCAAAAAAGAAAACTATTAAAAACCAAAGTGGAGTATGGTTATGGCATTCTTTTAGAGGAGAGTGATCGCCTTATCGATGAAGACTATTATCTAGGACTTGAAAAAGCTCAGGAAGCCTATCAAGAGTTTAAAGATGCGAAAGAGATTGGCATATCCATTTTGAAAGATTCCCACCCAGGTTTTGATAACTGGTTAATAAAT
>CAXCBH010000161.1:0-3972 GCA_963980675.1 uncultured bacterium
CCTTTTGATTCCATTGTAGGTAAAATTAATTCTCTCGTAGTGCCGGGATAACTTGTGCTTTCTAAAACAACGATCATATCATGATGAATGAGACCCTTAATATTTTCCATAACATTATTTATGAAAGAAATATCAGGGTTTTTTTGTTTATTTAGAGGTGTAGGGACACAAATGGAAATCGCATCTAGATTTTGGATTACGGAAAAATCAGATGTGGCAGAAAGTTGATTCATTTCAACTGCATTCTTTACAGACTCATCCTTGATGTCTTGGATGTAATTCTCACCTCGATTCAGTTTCTTTACTTTTTCCTGATCTACATCGATTCCGGTAACATGAAACCCCGCCCGCACAAACTCCATTGCAAGAGGTAGGCCAACATAACCCAGACCGATGACACCAATCTGTGCATCCCGGTTCTCAATTTTATTTTTTAAGTTCATTTAAGATTTATAATTGTTCAGTAGAATTAATAAGACAGGAATTTATATTAATTGGTTGGGAAGGGATAACTATATTTACGACAAATTTTAGCAAATTATATGGAAATTTATGGAAAATATTGATTGGCGAATTCGTTTGGCAGGTGGTGCCATCATGATGATTGGAGGTATTCTTGCAGTTATTCATGCATTGGAACTTCGGTCTAATGGTGAAGATTTTAATCAGTTTGGTATATTAGCAATGCTGGCGATTTGGGGTGGCTGTGATTGGATAATCAAAGGCATCCAAGGAAAAAATAATTAATGCGTGATATAGTTCACGAGTACATGACGGATCCAAATCCGTTTATTTTATTTGGCTTAGATCATATTATCGGGTCAATTGTTTTTTTGGTTCTCTGGATTTGGTTACCAACTTATTCAAAAAATAATCTAACAAAGTCCAGGCAAGAACAACTAGGTATTGTTTTGGGTCTTATCGTTATGTCCAATTATCTGGCATGGGTTGGTTTGGAAGCAATCGCCGGTACTTTTGATTCAAAACTTCATCTCCCATTTCATTTATGCCGGTTTGCAAATCTTGCAATTCCTTTCGTCATGATCTGGAAAAAAGAAAGGCTCTTTCAGGTGTTATATTTTTGGGGTATGTCCGGAATGCTCCAGGGTGCTATTACACCAGATGTAACTCATGGATTTCCACATTTTCATTATTTTAGATTTCTTATTGGTCATAACGGAATGGTTCTTGTATTAATCTATGCTATTGTGGTTTTTGATTATAGACCCACACTTAAGGGGCTATGGGACTCATTCCTTGCACTCAATGTATTCTTAGTATTTGCTGCAATAGTAAACTTACTATTGGATTCCAATTATTTTTGGATCTGTGGAAAGCCGTCTACCGCATCCTTATTGGATTATTTAGGTCCATGGCCATGGTATATATTGGTAGCTGAATTTGTTGCATTGTTACATTATTTAGTCGCTTATGCTCCATTTTATTTTTTTAATAAAAGGATCCACTCTTGAATAAAATTGAATTAGGATTACCAATATTATTATTGGGAACCATAATTGCAGGGATGAAAATGACACCACTCATTCAAAAATTAACACCACCCCAAGCACAAAAAATCCCAAAAGATGTCACAGTACATCAGGATACCAGAATTGATGATTATTATTGGTTAAAGGAACGTGATACCCAACCGGTCTTAGATTATCTTAAAGCAGAAAATGATTATACATTTGCAAAAATGAAACACACCGAGTTGCTTCAAAAAACTTTGTATAATGAAATGCGGGGAAGGATAAAGGAAGATGATACAACCGTTCCTTACAAATTTGGGAATTATATGTATTATACCCGAACAGAAGAGAATTTGCAATATGACATCTATTGCAGGAAATTGGGTAATTCGAGTGGGGCTGAGGAAATCACGCTTAACATGAATGATATGGCAAAAAAACATGATTATATCGATTTAAGTGCTTATAAGATTAGTCCAAACGAAAAGTTGTTAGCGCTCACGATTGATACTTCTGGTGCAGAACTCCATAAACTGATAATCAAAGATATCAAAACTGGAGAGATTTTGGATGATTATCTTTCAAATCTTGATGGTTCCGTGGAATGGGCCAATGATAATAAAACTTTATTCTACACCGTTCTTGATAAAGCCCATCGTTCATACCAGTTGTGGCGCCATGAATTAGGGAATGAGCAATCTGATGATATCCTGGTATTTCAGGAAGATGATGACCGCTTTTCTGTTGGGCTTCATAGAACAAAAAGTGGAGAATTCCTGAAAATGGACTTGGAAAGTCAAATTACCACTGAAGTGCACCTTTTGGATCGAAATGACCCTTTTGGAGAATGGAAATTGGTTCAACCTAGAGAGCAGGGCGTCGAATATTACGTATACCATCATGGTGATTATCTTTATCAGATCACGAATAAAGATGCGATTAACTTTAAAATGATCAGAACGACACTTAAAGGAGGGAAAGAAGATGAAATCATCCCCAATAGGGATAAAACAACTTTAGATGATGTATCCATGTTTAAATACCATATGGCAGTATTAGAACGTGTAAATGGGAATCTTGAAATTCGTCTTTTTAATTTTGAAGATGAATCCTGGTACAACATTGAAATGAATGAGGACATTTATTCCCTGACCTTTGAAGAAAATTACGATTGGAATTCTGATTTCTTTCGATTCGGATATGGATCGTTTAAAACACCCTATTGTGTTTATGATATTGATTTTAAAAGTCACGAAAAAACACTCCGAAAAAAGGAAGAAATTTTAGGCGGATATGAGTCTGAGAATTATGTTTCAGAAAGAATATGGGCACCAACTCATGACGGGAAAAAATTGGCTATTACATTATTGTATAAAAAAGGGATTAATCTAAAAGGAAACAATCCCTGCTTTCTATGGGGATATGGCAGTTATGGTTCCACCTATGATCCCTGGTTTTCTTCAAATATTTTCAGCCTTGTAGATCGAGGCATGGTCTATGCTCGTGCCCACATCCGTGGATCATCTTTTATGGGCAGAAAATGGTATTTAGATGGTAAACTGAAACAAAAGAAAAATACATTTGAAGATTTTATTTCAGCAGGCCGGTTTTTGGAAAATGAAAGAATTACCTCATCGGGTAAATTAGCAATTTATGGCGGTAGTGCAGGTGGACTTTTGATTGGGGCCGTAATGAACATGGCACCTGATCTTTGTAAAGTAGCCATCCCAAGCGTACCTTTTGTGGACGTTATCAATACGATGTTGGATGAATCAATTCCACTAACCGTCGGTGAATTTGAAGAATGGGGGAACCCAAAAGAAAAAGATTATTATGATTATATGAAGTCCTATTCACCTTATGATAATGTTGAGGCCAAGGCTTATCCTCATACATTGATATTGGCAGGATATAATGATCCGCGAGTTCAATATTGGGAACCAGCAAAATGGACGGCAAAACTTCGCAACCTGAAAAAAGATGATAATGATCTATTGCTAAAAACCATTATGGAAGCGGGACACTTTTCATCATCAGGTCGTTTTGATTATTTAAAAGACGTGGCATTTTATTATGCATTTATCCTAGACAAACTGGAGATTAATTGATGGCATTAATATCTATCAATCCCGCTACCGGTGACGAAATTAATACCTATCCCAAACATTCGCCTGTGGAGATAGGATTCATTCTTAACCAAGCATCACAGGCACAAAAAAGCTGGTGTAATACTGACCTAGATTTTCGAATATCTTGTCTGGAACAGATCGCAGGAACCCTTCTGGATCGAGCAAAAGAATATTCGAAACTGATGGCCATGGAAATGGGAAAACCTATGGCACAAGGATTGGGAGAAGTGGAAAAATGTGCATGGCTTTGCGAATATTATGCCGAAAAAGCAAAACCATTTCTGGTAGACAAGGAAGTGGATATATCTGGTCAGAAAAGTCTTATTTCAATTCAACCCATTGGATTGGTGTTGGGTATCATGCCATGGAAT
>CAXCBH010000162.1:0-3957 GCA_963980675.1 uncultured bacterium
GGAAGTTGGCTTTTTTTAGGGGAATTGATCCTTGATATTGAATTGGATTATGATGCCCTATTTAATGACGATCTTTGCGGGACTTGTACTGCCTGTATTGATGCATGTCCCACCCAAGCATTGGATGATTACCAGATCGATGCGGGGAAATGTATTTCCTATTTGACTATTGAGCATCGTGGCAAATTGCCTGAGAATCAAAATGATCTCCAGGGCTGGATCTATGGATGTGATATTTGTCAGGAAGTGTGTCCCTGGAATGAAAAATTTTCTGAGACATCAAATATTTCAGAATTTCAACCACGACAAGAAATATTGAATTGGACGAATGAAGACTGGCAAAATCTGGATGAAGAGCAATTTCGTAAATTATTTAAAGGATCCGCTGTAAAGAGAACCAAGTTTGTTGGATTAAAAAGGAATATTGAAAATAATTCGTCACTCTGAGTAAGGCGAAGATGGTCAATAATTAAATAAATCAAAAAACTGAATAGCCTAAGGGGAACTAATTATGCCAAAAGTAGGTGTTGTGTTATCGGGTAGTGGTGCTCAGGATGATGCAGAAACTCATCAATCTTTCATCACATTTTTCATAGAATGAAATATTATATTTCCATATTTAATCTTTTTTCAATTTTATTTGTAATCTCTTGTGCACCTGACCAAGAGAGTGGATTTATAATTCAGGGTCATATTAATTCATTAGAAAATGGGCAAGCTGTTTTATCTAAGCTGGATTTGGATACGAATCAGAAAATTGATGTAGGCTCATCCCAGATTATCAATGGATCATTTTCCTTCTCAGGTACAATCGAAAGCCCTTATCTCCATTCAATATTTTTGAATGACTCGCTTGGTCCCATTCATCTTTTTCTGGATAATTCCAAAATTAAAATTGTTGGGAATATTGATTCATTGGAAAATGTAACTATTTCAGGCTCACGGGAAGATAGTTTATTTCATTCGATCTCTTTAGACGCTATTTTTGAAAAAGAAACTGGAATGAATTTAATGCTTAATAAAAATGACTATACTTTTTCTGCTTTCGTTGCTTATTACCAATTTCAGGTAAATCAAATATCTTTGGATACAATGAAGGCCATAATGAGAGGCTTTTCGTCAGATGTGAAACAATCAGAATATTTTCATCAAGTATCCACATTATTTAAAACATTAGAAGCCACATCTAAATCTAAATCAGCACCTGATTTCACTGTGCCCGATGTTAATGGAATCGATGTAAGCTTAAGCGATTTCCGAGGGAAAACAATATTACTAGACTTCTGGGCATCCTGGTGCGGCCCTTGTAGAAAAGTGAGCCCCGATTTGGTGAAACTGCATAACCAGTTCAAAGATAGGAACTTCACCATCATCAGCCTATCAGTTGATGATAGTCGGGATCGATGGCTGAAAGCCATTGAAGATGATAAGTTGGACTGGACACATTTATCCAAATTGGATGGCTGGGGACAAGTATCTAAGAATTACGGTGTCATGGCCATTCCCCAAAATTTTCTGATAAATCCTGATGGAATTATATTAAATAAAAATTTAACAATTGAAAAATTAACAGAAAGGTTAGATCAATTATTACCAAAATATCCATCGTAAAAAAGGACGCAGTATTTCACAATTTCCATTAAAAATTGAAATTTAATCGAACCGTGGATTTAATCGGTGAATTCGATCCCAATTGTTTGGCAATATTGAAACCCATTTTCAACTTGTCTCCATCTTCCCAGCCAAAGCCGATTCCCGCAGATTGCAGCAACAGATCAGAATGGTCAGAAATATATCCAATATCCACCAAATCAGATGAATTAAAAGCCATGCCCGCATCATAGAATAATTTCACCATGAACCAGGTATCAGTGAATTCTTCCGTGAAAACCAATTCTGTGTTTATTTGAGCCATATGATTCCCCAATTGTGATTTATAACTATGAGCACTCACTGACCCCAAACCACCAACGCCGAATTGCCGATAAATAGGTAATGATTTAGAGCCCATTCCCAAAATGAGCCGATTTCGTAAAACAACTCCTTTTGATACTTCCCAATTTGCCATAGCAATATGAATTAATCGTAGGGATGGATCAGCTAGTGTAGAATCCATTTTTAAGGTCATTTCCACTTTTGATAAAATCGCTAAGCCCGTCTTGAGAGGGGAATAAGATGCAGTCCTGAATGCTGCCACACCTTCCAGATATTCCACGTCTGTTTCAACCATGAATGGGTTATTACGTAAAATACTACTTTCATTGGTGAAACTCCAAAGATCTTGATTAACAGATATCTCACTTTGTGTGACTCGAACAAATTTCCCTTTCACCTTTAAATGTGAGAAATCAAACCCAAAGCCTGCTTCGAAACCGGTTTCATCCCATCGATCATAAAAATCCTGTCGACCTAAAAATCCTGCCCACGAATTCTCTTTTTCAGGCAATCGGAATTCATCATCAGTTCGTACCGTTTTAAATCCACTGGTAAAAATTGTTGCAGATCGATTTTTCAAAAGGGAAGATTCTAATGTAGTTCGCCCAATGAAATCACTTGAACTAAACCTATATCCCAGTGAAAAACTCAATCGAATCAAGGATTCATTTCTGTGATCCCAATTCCAGTTCAATGGTACAAAGCGCAATCCTTCATTCCGGTTATATTGAAAAATTGTCGGTTTAGGGTGCACCCAGCCATCGCTTGTGTGTTGAGAGAATGTTGAGACTCCGAAATCCTTTTCTCCTGATGCTGAAGAGTCTGTAAATGTTTCTCGATAGATGAGACCCTGGTCCAAACTGGCCTCAACAATTTTACCATTTATCTGTGCATTTTTGTCGGTTTGAACATCGCCACCTATAGAAATAATTTTACCATTAATGATTGCCGATGATAAAATATGAACATCACCACCTATAACGGTAATCTGACTTTCTACTGTACCATAGACAGTGAGTCCCCCACCTAAAATTCTGATATTATTAGTTATGATCTCTGAAGAATCAATGATTACATCCGAATAGAATCGAATTTCATTTGTGGTGAAAGATGTAGAATCACTTAAGGATGAACTGAATCCAAAAACTAAATTTATTGTAAGTAATGTTATAATAATCTTCATAGATTATTCTTGTTCAATAGTTATAGTTCCAAAAGTGGCGCGTAAGCGCATGGGAATGATGCCATTTTGGATTTGACCAATCCCGGATATTCGATTTTCGATTGATGAAATGTTTAAAGGAATGTCAGAATTCAAATTCTTGTTAGTGCCTGTTCCAAATATCTCTGCGTCAACATTCACAGGCATTCCTTTGGGGACACGGATAAAAATATCACCGGATCGTGTTTCTAAATTGAAACTGTAATCCTTCATGGATGAATCATAAGACAATTCCAGTTCAATATCGCCTGCAGTGGTATAAGCATCAACGGGTCCAATAATTCCCTCACCCTCAATATCGCCACTTGATGTATAACAGGTGAGTGACCCGGTGATTTGTTCTGTATCAATATCACCACCTGATGTACTTACATCCACATGACCTTTAATAGATTCAAGGTCGATTTCTCCACCGGATGTACTCCCTGTGAGATTAGCAGAAATGTTTTCCGCATTAATATCGCCACCGGAAGTACGGCATTCCACAGTTTCTCCTTCAATATTATCCAATGTGATGGAACCGCCGCTCGTCTGCGCATCAATATTCCCAGTCAAATGACGGAACTCAAGATCGCCCCCCGACGTAGATGCATTAAATTGACCATCGGAATTCACAATTTCAATATCACCACCGGATGTGTGAATGCGAATCAATCCTTCTACACGGGAGACGTCAATATCACCACCGGATGTGTGGGCTTCAATGCGGCCCATCAAATTTTCGAGGTCCAAATCACCGCCGCTAGTTTTTAACACTGATTCACCTCGAATATCCATTACATCATTATAGGGGGTTGAAT
>CAXCBH010000163.1:0-3956 GCA_963980675.1 uncultured bacterium
CCCGGGATTATGTCCACTCGAACTATCGATAGTTGGAAAGAACGGCTCGTGACAATTATGGTTTTACCACTTATGAGTTGCAGTGCCCGGTTACCTGTTTATACACTTATGATTAGTGCCTTTATTCCTGATACGGAGGTATTTGGTATTTTTGGCTTGCAGGGTCTCACCATGGTGTTAATGTATTTTCTTGGAACCGTAACAGCAATGATCTTGGCAGTCTTTTTTAGTAAATGGATCAAAACAGAAAGGAAATCCTCCTTCATTATGGAATTGCCGCCATATCGCATTCCACTAATGAGATCAGTGTTTCGACAGGTTTATAATCGAGGTAAACTTTTTGTAACCGATGCTGGAAAAATTATAATGGCCATTTCTATTGTTTTGTGGTTTTTGGCATCGTTCCCAAAAATAGATTCAACCAACGGTGAAACAAAATCCATTCATTCCAGTTATGCTGCTGATATAGGGAAAGCCATTGAACCCATGATAGCTCCATTGGGATTTGACTGGAAGATCGGCCTGGGATTGGTAACATCCTTTGCAGCACGGGAAGTTGTCGTTAGCACTTTAGCTACTATCTACAATGTAGAAAATGATGGGGAAGATATGATTTCCTTGTCCGATGCTATGAAACAAGACAAGGATCCTAATACTGGGAAATCTATTTTTACGCCATTGGTAGCATTGAGCCTCATGGTCTTCTATGTGTATGCAGCTCAATGTATGGCTACATTTGCCATCGTGAAACGGGAAACCAATTCCTGGAAATGGCCTGTTTTTATGGTGATTTATATGACAGCACTCGCCTATTTTAGTTCACTCATTGTGTATCAGGGCGGATTGATGATGGGATTTTCATGATCCAGGAAATTATCGGTGGACTTATATTGATTGTTGCGCTAGTCATGATCGCAATTCGATTCAAGAAACAAGTAACGGTGGGTGAAGGCAATCATCAATGCGATGATTGTTGATTAGATTAAGCCTTTTTCTCCATTTTCATCCCATAAGTGGATTTTTGGATTTCTTTATATCCTAATTTTTCATATAGTTTCTTTGCAATATCGTTTTTTGGAACAATATTTAAAGAAAAAGTTTTACAACCCAAAATTTTGCCTTGATTTTCAATTGTATTGACCAATTTTGTAGCTAACCCACATTCCCGATTTGATGGGGCAATAAATAGATGGAATAAATGGGCGTTATCTTCAATAACTCTCATGCTGATATGGCCAATGATCCAATTGTCCTGTTTTAGTACAATCGTCGTTGTTTTATCAACCATGTCGGCATAGGAAGCTGAAACCCATTTTTTAAACTTGAAAGGAAAGGAAAGAGAAGGCGAAACAAAGTTTAGAGTCTTTGGACTCTGAAACCAGTTTTTTAAAACAGCTTCCATGATACGGCAATCTTCTTTCCGTGAATATGAGATTTCTTCTAAAGTATATTCTTCCTCGGCCATAGGTGAATTTACCTGTGTTTAACTACTTGACTCTATCAAGAATATCTTGAAAAATTAATACATGAAGAAAACGCTAACTCCCATCGAAAAGTTTAAAGAAGGAGATTCCATCCAAGGCTTTTATCTTTGTGTACAAAAAAATATTCGTCATACCCGCAATGGTGATCTTTACCTTGATCTTGAATTACGAGATATCACTGGCCATATTTCTGCCAAGATTTGGGACTCAGTAGCTGACTTGAATGAAAAATTTGAATCCGGACATGCTGTAGTTGTTTCTGGAGACGTGGAATCATTCATGGATCGACCACAATTGGTAATTCACAAGATCAATAAAGCTACAGTCCAGCATTATAGCAGATATGGTTTTGATCCCGCATTAGTGGTGCCATCATCCAAAAAAGATCCCAATAAAATGTGGAAGGATATTGAGAGACTCATCAATGGGATGAAAGATAATTATCTTCGAACTTTGGTGAATGATATTTACCAAGCGAATAAAAGCAAACTTATGATCCACCCGGCTTCGGTTAAAATGCACCATAATTTTCGTTCAGGATTCCTTGAACACGTATTGACTATGGCGCAAATCGCCAAAAAGATTTCACCATTGTACGATGTGGACCGAGATTTGGTTCTGGGAGGTATCTTACTCCACGATATTGGAAAACTTATCGAGATTAATTCCGAATACGAAGCAGAATACACGGATGAAGGAAATCTGATAGGTCATATTGTGATTGGTCGGGACATAATCCGAGATGCTGTCAAAAAGATTAAGAATTTCCCAAGTGATCTTGCTCAAAAAATGGAACATATCATTTTATCACATCAAGGCCGATACGAATGGCAATCTCCAAAAATGCCATCTTTTCCAGAAGCGCTACTCGTTCACATGATCGATATTTTAGATGCAAAAATGAATCTAATGGATATTGCGTTAAATGAAGACCAGGAACCTGGGAAATTCACTAATCGCCATAATTATTTTCGTATTCCGCTTTTGAAAAAAGATGAACCTGAATAAACTGGTCCAGGCTGCGATCTTTGCGGCAATGGCCATAGGGCTTGGATTTATGTTCATGCTCGTCCCAAATCTCGAATTCATTTCCGTCACTGTATATCTTTCAGGATTGACTCTTGGAATGGGCTATGGTACTTTGGTAGGCGGAACGGCAATGTTGATTTATTCTGCCCTGAATCCTCTAGGTTCCGGTCTCATTTATTTAACTCTTTTGTTGGGCCAAATTCTTGCCATGGCAGGAATTGGACTATTAGGTTCAATTTCGAAACAATTTTTAAAAATAGATAATCCTCTTGCTTGTTCTCTCTTTGCCGGTGGAATTGGATTGGTGTGTACTCTATTATACGATGGTGTTACCACATTGACCTATCCCATCAGTGCAGGTTACGATTGGGATGAAACAGTGGCTTATGCAATTTCTGGATTATTATTTACTTTCATGCATTTAGTTTCCAATGCAATCATCTTTTCCCTGGTTGTTCCTGGATATTTAAGGCGTATTTCCCAATAAGATGAAAAAAATAGTTATAATATTTTTTGTATCTTGTGGTTTATCTCGACAGATCCAGTTTATTCCATTTGACTGGAGTGGGCAATTTGGGTATGTGAATAAAAACGGCGCAATTATGTGGAATCAAGATTGGCAATCAGGTCACCTTCTTTTTGATGGTACATGGTCTGTTTATCCTAAAATGTATGGCAATGAGATAGAAGAAGGGTTTTTAAGCCAATCAGCTTATTTTAATGATTCTCAGCGTCAGTCATCTACATCCAATTTTGATTCATCACTAGTAAAATCCTATTTCAAGTATGATCAGGGGGATTATTCATTAGACAGATTTTCTTTAGGAACAAGTTATACTGGGAATGGACGACAGATTCATTTTCATGCTTTTAAACGTTCATTTTATGGAGCCTATGGTCAGTATAATAATCAATCAAATCAACCCATCCAGCAATCTTATTTAGGTTCCTATGAATCCCAAAAAGGAAAAGAACATGCTGGCATTTCGGTGGGACATTTTAATACTTATTCTGGGATTGCCGATTCCACAACACGTGGTTTAATTGATAATCGGATTACAACTATCAATACTTTTTGGAATCAATCATTTAGCCAATTCAATTCAAAAGTAAACTTCAACCAATTTATGCAGCGATACGTGGTAAATCACTCATTATCATCATATAAAGGTGGTAGATATTTGACAAGATCAAGAATTATTGGCGAATTATACTGGAAAGATAATATTACAATTGGAGCCGAAAAAAATATGAGAAGTACCAGGATGGATACTTTGAAAATAGCTGATTGGAACCGATTTTATATAAAAGGCCAGTTATCATTATTTGATATAGACCTTGGGGCAACAAGTCTAAATGATAATAGAAATATTGATTATAATATTGGGATGAATTATCAATTAAAATCATTTTTAATAAATGTTGGTATAGAACAATTAGTGA
>CAXCBH010000164.1:0-3943 GCA_963980675.1 uncultured bacterium
ACAAAGATTGCCTCGTCTTTCATTTTGTTGAAAAATTTTGTATTCAGAAGATGTTTTGTGTCCGGCGTCACAGCCAGATGAACACTAATCACATCGGCATTAGCTGCAACTTCATCAATAGATTCACAATAAACCAGGTCAAGTTTATCTGCCTTATCAGGTGTTAAGCTTCGCGACCAGGCAATCACACGCATGTTTAGTCCTTTGGCGAGTTTTGCTAGTGCCCTACCGATAGAGCCCAGGCCAATAATACCCAGAGTGCGCCCCTTTAAACCAGCCGCATTTTGGTAGGCCTTCTTTTTCCAATTTCCACTTCGCAAATCTAAGCTGGCATCAACAATTCGGCGATCACAGGCAATAATATGACCAAGAGCCAGTTCCGCAACAGCATCAGAATTCTTTCCCGGACAATTGGCAACATAGACACCGCTACTACTGGCTTTTTCCAAGTCGATGTTATTCACACCGGCGCCAGCCCGAATGATAAGTTCTAAACTTTTTCCAGCTTCAATAGTCTCAGCAAACACTTTGGTTGACCGCACAATGAGAATATTAGCATTGTTTATGGCTTCACTCAACTCTTCTGCTTTCAGATTGGGGTTAGATGTTATGTTGGCGCCTTTTTTTTCAAGTGCCAAAATCGCCTTCGGGGATAATTTATCCGCAATTAATATTTTCATTTCTTTATATCACCTTTTTAAGCTACTTATTTGGACAATAAAAAACCCCGCTATTTGGCGGGGTTTTTATCAATATCCTTGTTAATCAGATAAGGGCGTACTCAGGTCTGCACGAAAAAGAAGGACTTCAGATTCATATTTTTCAACAGCTGCGCTACGCGCCTGTAATACCTCTGAGCCTGCACCTGCACCAAATGATGCTTCCAGCATTTCAAAAAGACTCATCTCTTCAGGGTTTAAGTCAGCCCAGCCATCCAAAGCACGTCCTATGGCATACATCCGGCCTTCTCCGCCAATAGCTTTGGCATATACCATTAATCGACTTTTGCTGTTATTCTCTTTTTGAGCCTGCCGTACTTTCAGTAAAGCATCGCGATGGTTTTTCCACCCACCAGCTTTATATTGAACTTTCCAAAATGCAATCATTTTAGGGGGAGACTGAGGGGGGTTGTAGGAAAGTTCAGCATCGAATTTCCAAAAAACATTTCCTGAAGTTGATTTCAAATGGGGTGCTACAGATCTGTCCCAATGTGATGGATCGCCAGGCAAATCCTTATATGCATCAAAATCAGCCCAGCCCTGAGGATACGTTGTACGCACGAATTGACCTGTTCGGTCGCCGGCAACCACCTCCCAAGTATTAACTGCGTGGTCAGTTGTTTGATGGAATCTGTCAGTGTGATCTTTTAGGCCTTTTTCGAGCTTCGCACTTTGACCTGATTTTGCCTCGAAATAGTTTGCACGAATGATTTGGGGATTGTCTTTTGCAGAAATCATTACAATAAATACAAAAAACAATATGAAGGTCTTTTTCATGATTTGTTACCCTGTGTTTTCTAAAATCTAATATAAAACCGCCCTTCTAAACAACATTAGAACAAATGTTGAGCAATATTGGATTGGGGCATCTATCCCTTGGATTGATGCCATAAATTAATTTACAATTCTTTCAATTTGGAAATGAAGTGTTCATACTCTTTACCCAGATGCACATAGCACCTGACCCAAGGATGCATAATATTGTCACCGTCTTTCAAAAATCGCCAGACATGACCGGCGCCATCCAGATCTTCCGCCAGTAAAATATCTCCCCGTTTTATAATCGTCAGGTGCTCTTCGTCCAACTCATCTACATCGCAACTTTTAAACTCTAAGTAACCGTCCAGGGTAATTACCAATTGACGTCTTGGAGCCGTATGGGCCAGCTTCGGTCCTTCGCCTTTACTCTGGTCTGGAACCGGTGTGACCGCAAACTGCATTTTTACATCCCCGGAATTATCATCCAGGATTGGATTAACAAACAGGCTGGAGAATAAGCCTACAGACCCTAATCCTGTTTTTTCGGCTAAAGGTAAAGCCATTTTCTTAAACCGCGTGTGTCCGCTATGATCCGTATACATGCGGGTAACGGTGATACTTGAATCCATGTTCGATCCTTGGTCAAGGTTAAGAATTAACTAGTTTAATCTACCCATCGCCCCACAAATGTGGAGTGGTTAATTATTATTTTTGCATTCTCTCATGGAAAATAATCATCGGCTCCAATCGGTCCACTGAACCGGGTGGCACCGAAGAATGAAAAGGGAGCAAACCCCAAGGAGGGCGGCGCCAACCACTACGTGAAAACTAGCAATATAGGGCAACCGTTCCGATAATACAGTTGCGGCACCCAGGGTAAATTGAATTAAAACTATTCCAACTATCCCCCAAAGAGTTTTATCCAATATGGGTATATTTTTTATGGTGGAACGATAGTGGTACACAATGTATCCAATCACACCGGTAACTATGATGGCTCCCAATCGATGGATGAAATGGAAAATAACCTGAGCCCTGGCTACCATATCATGATCCATATCAAATAACGTGGCGTTTATATTATTGATCATGGTTTCAGAAAAAGTGGGAAACCACAGACCTCCCATGGTGGGAAAATCCGGAATGGCCATACCTGATGCCGTATGGCGCATCAAAGCGCCTAAGATCAATTGTATATAAACCAATCCGCCTATTAGCAATGCCCCTTTTCGAATATCGTTGGAAACATTATTATATGAACGGACTGATCTTTCAATGGATAACCCGTATGCAATAAAGATTAACATCATGAAAAAGGTCTGTGCTAATATTCCGTGGATGATAGATACGGGTGTGGGTAGAAAAAACAAGACAGTTATACCGCCAAAAAGCCCTTGAATGACTACCAGGCCAAGGGCAATATATCCGGATTTTTTCAGCCAATTTGGTGCATCTGAAAAACCTAGCCATATGGCTTGAACCATGGTGAAAAAACCCACAATGGTTGCCACCATGCGATGTCCGTGTTCATAAAAAATTCCTCCAACCATTTCTGAAAGAGGAAAAGCAAACATTTGTTTACCGTAAGTGGTCGGCCAATCTGGAACGGAAAGACCCACTTCGTGGCTTTTTACCAATGCGCCCACAAAAATGAGAAATAATGTTGAAAACACATTCAATTTAGACAGGCGCCGCAGCCAGATGCCTGATGTTGAAACCATCAATATAAAACTCAACTTTATCTATTAATTATATGATTATCGTATCAAAATCTACCCATCTTCCCACAAACAAAAAACCCCACGAATGTGTATGTTTTAGCAAGCTAAATAGGTGGAAATACTTATTAAATTCTTTCCCATTTAAAAAGATCATATAAAAATTGCTGGACAAAAATATAGATTCCCTAGCTCTACATGATTTAACGACCAAGTAAAAATCTTATGGATAAAAAAAATAAATTCACTGCCAAGTTTGTTGATTTCAGCCAAGACAAATTGTATCGAAATCTGAAACCATCTCAGAAAACATTCATCAAAACGATGGGAGAATCCTACCAGTTGACTTTCCAGGAATTGCGCCAGCTAACAGAGATGACCACAGATTTCAACATGTGGGGAGAATCAACTATCGAAGACCAATGGAATGAGGCTGCCCTTGGCCAAATCACATCCAATAGCCAATCAAAGAAAATCATACTAAAAAATATCCGAAACCACTGGTCGACCTTAAAAGCCAGTCCTACCCATTACGGACCAACCGCGTCAACAGTGAAAAACCCTGTCAGGAAGATGCAAAATAATCTAGGCGAGAACGACGTGTATGGTGATTGCCCGGTGGCATCGGATAAAACGATTTGCTGTAATTTGAAAACCATTGACGCCATTCAAGGATGTGGACTTGGGTGCAGTTATTGCAGCATCCAAACGTTTTACGAAGATGGCGCCATTGGCATAGAAGGGAAC
>CAXCBH010000165.1:0-3902 GCA_963980675.1 uncultured bacterium
GAAGGATTTATGAGCAATATTTTCCTGCCGGGAATCTTCAAACATGGTATTGTTTACACTGGTAGAAGAGAAAATTGGGAAAAGTCTAACTGGGATAAAATCCAAATTACAGACCACCAAAAATCCTTGATTCAGTTAAACCATAATATTATTGAAGCTATCGCTGAAGGAGTTGTATCTGGATCATTGGAAGAAATATTAGATACTAAGATTAATCGTCTTGCGGTCTTTCGCCCGAGCCTTTCAAATCAGGAAATTATGGGTGTCATGCAAACAGTTCATTCCTATTTAGGGAATCAATACGATTTTTCTTTCGATTTCAATGATGCAGAATCTCAGGTTTGCACCGAAGTGATTTATCGCGGGTATAACGAAATAGGAAATATCCAATTTGGATTATCCAAACGGGCCGGTACCCTGAATTTGAGCGCAGAGGATGTATGTAGGTATGCGATTAACTCAGGAAATATGGAATTGGTAACGCTGATTGTTGAAGATGAATACCGGAAGGGAAAAACAATATTTTTTTCACCTGAAAATGGGGTGGAAATTATTTTAGTGTTAATGAATTAATATCATTATCCTTAACCAAATAAAAAATTTATCCTTTTATTACCTGATTGAGTCTCACTTCTGTTTTTAAAAAGTAAAATGTTCCCATTGTTGAAATAATACTATAAGCCAAAAATATTTTTAGACTCATATTCAAATCTATAATGCTAATATTTTGATAAAATATAATATAACAAAGTATAGAAACTTTAATTCCATCAGCTAATAGCGAATATTTTTTACCATCTAATAAAGACGTGTAAGAAAAAACATTTATCATTAAAAAAATAGCAATTAATCCTGTAACAAAGACTCCATGTTCAGATGCTTCATAAAACATGATAAACATAAAAATCAATGAAAGAGTCATTTGAATGTAAGCCCATCCCAGAAGTGTTCGAGAATTTTCTGTCTTGTATTTTTTTTGTTCGAATGGATTCTCGACTGTATTAACAGGAAACTTTACTGCCACATCTTCAGGTCGCCATCCAGTGGGCATAAACCAGATTCGTATTTTATCCCACCATCTTCCAGCATGAACCGCATCTTGAATCAACTGCCAAAGATGTTTATAATTAATGATTATTGGGTTCCATGTATTGGCAGGTCGTAGTATGCCATAAACCGGTTTTACATCGGCCAGTTCCGGTTGGAATGTGCCAAAAATTTTATCCCAAAAAATGAGGATCTGGCTGTAATTCTTATCCAAATATTCCGGATTTATGCCATGATGAACTCGATGGTGGGAGGGTGTAACAATGACCTTCTCCAGCCAGCCCATTTTATCTATGATACGCGTGTGATACCAGAATTGCATAAAAAGGTGGATAGGCCCCAGAACGGCAAAAATAGATGCGGGAACACCCAGGAGTGCAGCAGGAATCATGAAGATAGCGCCAAATCTTACAGTGTCAGAAATGGATTGTCGAAGTGCACAGGAGAGATTGAACTCTTCACTGCTATGATGAACAATGTGGCGATTCCAAAAAATATTCACACGGTGATCTAAGCGATGAAGCCAATAACCCGTAAAATCCTGGACGATAAAAGCAACAATTACTGCAGCCCAAACTGGTTCCAACTTATAAAGGGTCAAATGATTAACCAGCCATGAATAACTGATAATCACCAGACCGTACTTGAGTCCATCCCGGACTGTATTAGTAATCCCTGAGCTTAAACTAGAGATCATGTCCGCGGGATTATTTACTTGAATCCCCATTCTTTTTGCTGCCACTATTTCAATGCCTATCAAAATTATAAAGATCGGTATGGCAACCATGAGAGATGAAATGTAAAAACTCATATTTATTTTAAGGTATCCGTCCTACATGGAAATTATATAATAATTCTTGCCCAAAGTCCGGGTTAAATTGGTGCAGTGTATCACCATCCAAGGATAAAAACCGGACTTCGCCATTAATCCCAATCTCTTCCGGGGCACTGTTTCGGTTCCACCAATGAACAGAGATACCATCATCCATAGAATCTTTTAAAAGAAATTGATAGTCACCGTTATTGACCATCATCGGGATGTTGTATTCAGTTGAATCTAAAAAATTATTATCAGAATACAAAACAGCTCCATCAAGATCAGAGACCGTAAATGAAATTTCTTTAGCACGATCCAAACTATTTGTTTTGATTTGTAAAGTGAATTTATTCGGGAATATGTTAGGAAAAGGAATCACTGATGTTAGTTGATTATTCAATGGGTTTTCATCTGTTTCACCGTTGGGATTTGAAACCAAAATTTCAAAAACAGGATTTTTTGACAGTCCATGCCAATTGGGAATGGGGAGATAAACTTGCTCACTTTCAAGGAATGATAAATTTCCTCTCCATTTATAAATAGATTTTTTCCGTTTTTTCAATCCATAATGTATTTCCAGTGAATAGAGATCAAATTCACCTGTATTTTTTATGAGAATTCTTGGACTACCCAATGTTGGGTTAATCCGGGAGTATTTACCTTTCGAACTTGGCGCGATAATATCAAGGATCTCCGCATCATTTTTAAAATTTGGTTTTCCATAGGAAAATAATTGATGCGCCATGCGAAATTCACCATCTTTTTCACCATTGTCAGAATAAGGCTCAATCCCATAATCAATAGCAATGGAATCTCCAACTATTACAAAGGGCGTAAGTTCAAATTCGTATTCATCCACTTTGGTTCCAGGGCACCAACCGGCTCGATCAAATGGCCAGGTTCCACCTTGGGGATAAATTGGATTATTCCCGCAATCTTTCCAAACATTCCACCGGAAAAGTTCATACCCATTCATATAATAGGTGTGAGTTTTACTGTCCCATTCGCAACAGTTTCTTGGTCCAGAATGTCCGTGACCTGAAATTACCGCTTTCATTTTATAGCTTTTGGCTTCAGGTAAAAGATGAATTTTTGTCTCCTTTAAAATCTCATTGTCAGATAATGCATAATACTTATAATGACCATAGGGGTAAATATTTTCAACTTTCAAGATATTCCGTGCCGGTGTTCCCCGGATAAAAAGAAATTTCAGATCCAACAATTCCTGATTATTCCCCACAATGACGGAACGTTCTCCCTTCAAAATTGGAGCATAATCTGTCATATCGTAAGTCCATTCCCAACCATTTTCACCGCCCAAAACAAGTCGCTTGCCATAAGGCGTAACAAAACTGCCAATTGAAAAAGTTTCTGTTGAATCTCCCTTGGGAACATCAACAAATGTATTCCAAATATAGTCCCATTCTCCACAGGGATATTTATCTCCTTTCGTGGCAGAATCACATTTTAACGTTTGTACCATGATGATCTTTGCCCAGAATTCATCCCCTTCAGGAAACTGGATTATCTGTTTATATTGAGCTCCCCAACCTTCCGGACTTGGTGTTTCCCAAGTGATGGGATGGACCACCAAGGTATCTCCATCCTCTAAGGATATGGAGAATCCTATAGAAAGGAGAAATAGGAGCATAGTCATTTTTTGAAATTTCATGATCGTGATATTGGTAAAATCAATTTACTTTTGCCCATCATTTTACATGAAGAAATAGATAAATGCTAATCGATACTCATTGTCACCTATTTTATGATGATCTGAAAAATGATCTGCCCGGCGTTCTGGATCGTGCCCATGGTTTGGGTGTAAACCGATTCATTTGTGTGGCCACTAATATGGAAGATGCGAGAGAATGTCTCTTAATGGGAGAATCCCATGAAAATATTTTTGCATCAGCCGGCGTACATCCTCACGATGCAAAGGATGCCCCAGAGGACTTTGTGGATCAGATTTATGATCTCATGACCTTTGATTCCATGGTTGCTGTGGGAGAAATGGGACTGGGTTATTTCAGGAATATTT
>CAXCBH010000166.1:0-3902 GCA_963980675.1 uncultured bacterium
CCGATATAAAATAAAAGAAATTGGAAACGTAACTATAGAGGAAACAGTCTATGAGTAAAGGAACATTTGAAGTAAAGGTAGGGTTGGCAGAAATGCTGAAAGGTGGTGTTATTATGGACGTGACCAACGCAGAACAGGCAAAAATTGCAGAAGATGCGGGCGCTTGCGCCGTTATGGCATTGGAACGAATTCCAGCTGACATCCGCAAAGATGGTGGCATTTCAAGAATGAGCGACCCTGAAATGATACGGGGAATCCAGGCGCAGGTCTCTATTCCTGTCATGGCAAAATGCAGGATTGGCCATTTTGCTGAAGCGCAAGTACTGGAAACATTGGAAATTGATTTCATTGATGAAAGTGAAGTTTTGACTCCAGCCGATGAACATAACCATATTTGGAAACATGATTACAAAGCACCCTTTGTTTGCGGATGTAGAAATCTGGGAGAAGCCCTTCGCCGAATCGCGGAAGGCGCTGCCATGATCCGCACCAAAGGTGAAGCAGGAAGCGGGAATATTGTAGAAGCGGTTCGCCATATGAGAACTGTTATGACTGAGATCAAAAGAGTCACCCGGCTTGGTCAAGACGAACTTGTAGCCGAAGCAAAGAATTTGGGTGCACCCTTATCCTTAGTTCAGCAAGTCGCAAAACTGGGGAAACTTCCAGTTCCAAATTTTGCAGCTGGTGGGATTGCCACACCAGCGGATGCGTCGCTCATGATGCAGCTTGGCGCCGAGTCTGTTTTTGTGGGCTCTGGGGTTTTTAAAAGTGATGATCCTTCAAATCGGGCAAAAGCTGTTGTGGAAGCAACAACTCATTACAAGGATGCAAAACGAGTTGCTGCAGCCAGTTCAGGTCTAAAAAAAGCCATGAAAGGCTTGGATATGTCCGAAATTCCTATCGAAGAAAGATTACAGGAAAGAGGCTGGTAATTAAAGTCGGCGTATTAGAATTGCAGGGAGATTTTGCCCTGCATCACCGCGTTTTTTCCAGGCTCAATATTGAATCTATTCCTGTGAAAGTACCATTAGATTTAGAATCAGTTGATGGGCTGGTGATTCCCGGAGGCGAATCCACGACTCTATCATTGTTGATTGATTCTTTTGACTTACGAGAACCGCTCATCAATTTTGGGAAAGACCATCCTGTCATGGGGACTTGTGCTGGACTCATTATGATGGCTAAAGAAGTTCCGGATGAGCGTGTTAATCCATTAGGATTCCTAAATATTTGCGTGGATCGAAATGCCTACGGCCGTCAAATAGAATCATCCACAGAAATGGTAAAATATCATTTTAATTCAAATACGGAAATTGAGTTTTCCACAACTTTAATCCGTGCACCAAAGATCTCTGAAATGGGAGATGATATACAAGTACTTGGAGAATTTAAGGGATCCCCCGTTGCTGTGATCTCCGGGCATCATCTGGGATTGTCATTTCACCCGGAATTAGATGATATTGATCTTTTTCATCAAATCTTATTTGATCCATCCAGCAACGTTTATACCAAAAAAATAAATCAGATTTATGCAACTTAATTATTTACCAAATATAAAATCTCCTGAAGATATACGAGGGTATTCAAACGAAGAACTCCACGAACTCTGTGATGAACTTCGAAACTATACCATTGATACTATAACTCAGATCGGTGGGCATCTGGCGCCAACTTTGGGTGTGATCGAACTCACGGTTGCACTCCATTATACTTACAACACGCCGAATGATAAATTGATCTGGGATGTGGGGCACCAGGGCTATGCCCATAAATTATTGACAGGAAGATATGATGATTTTCCAACGATTCGAAAATTCAAAGGATTGAGTGGATTTTTAAAGCGATCCGAAAGTGACTATGATGTGATAGGTGCGGGACATGCCTCCACATCTATTTCTTCTGCTCTTGGTATAGCAGAAGGTCGCCACCAAAATAAAGAAGATTTTCGTGTTGCTGCTATTATTGGTGATGGGTCCATGACTGGCGGACTGGCTTTTGAAGGAATCAATAACGCAGGTCATTTAGGGAGGCAACTCCTCGTTATCCTGAATGATAATGAAATGTCCATAAGCCCTAATGTAGGCGCTATTTCAACTTATTTTACACGTTTGATTTCCAATCCACTTTATAACCGAATCCGAAATGAGTTTTGGGATCTCACGGGTAAATTACCTCTGGCAAAAACCACTACCCGAACCTTGATCAAGAAAGTAGAAGAAAGTCTTAAAAGTTTAATCGTACCAGGTATCCTTTTTGATGAATTGGGCTTCAGATATTTTGGACCCATTGATGGGCATGACCTGGATGAGGTCCTACATACGCTGGAAAATATTAAAGATATCCAGAAACCTGTTCTGCTTCACGTTTTAACTAAAAAGGGGAAGGGAATGGTTTCCATGAATGTGGAAAACCGTGAATACCATGATGACGCAGTGAAGTACCATGCAGTAAAGCCCAATGGTAAACGTCCTTACAAAATTGAAAAAGATGTACCCAAATCGAATGCTCCTATTTTTCAGGATGTGTTTGGAAAATTATCCTGTGAAATCGCCCGGAACCGGGAAGATACAGTGTGTGTTACGGCGGCTATGCGAGAGGGGACCGGACTTGTTCCCTATTCTAAAGAATTTCCGGATAGATATTATGATGTTGGTATTGCCGAAGGTCATGGTGTAACATTTTCAGCGGGGCTGGCTACAGAGGGAATCCGCCCCATTGTAGCTATATATTCTACATTTTTACAGCGAGCATATGATCATATCATACACGATTGTGCTATCCAGCATCTTCCTGTCATCTTTTGTATGGATCGTTCTGGTATTGCCGGCGAAGATGGCCCCACACACCACGGTGCCCTTGATCTTGCTTATTTGAGATGTATTCAAAATATGATTGTTACAGCCCCAAAAAGTGGCAATGAATTCAGACATCTCCTATACACTGCACTCAATATAAAAGGTCAACCCATTTCTATTCGTTATCCCAAAGCAAGCTCCGTGGAATTTGATGAAAATGGCCAGGCAGAAATGCTGCCCATTGGATCATGGGAAGTAGAACAGCGTGGATCGGATGTAGCCATACTGGCTGTAGGTCCCATGGTTTACACCGCTTTGGATGCGGCAAAACAGTTCGCTTCATCGGGGATCACATGCGAAGTGGTGAATTGTAGATTCATTAAACCTATGGATACAGCATATTTGGATTCCATTAAGAAAAAATTTGCAAAGATCATTACATTAGAGGAAGGGACGACCACAGGTGGCTTTGGTGATGGTGTCGCCGGATGGCTTTTGGAAAATGGGTTTCAGGGGCAGTTTAAGAAACTTGGATTGCCAGATAACTTTGTAGAACATGGCTCCCGTGATCAGATATTGACAATGCTGGGACTGGATGTTGATGGTGTTACCCAATCAATTCGTAATTTTGTTGGTGAAAAGGACTCCGTCTCCGTTTAAAAATTGAATTCTTTATTTCTAGCACTCATTGGACTCATCCTGTTTGGATTGGGTTATCGGTTTTACGCATCTTATATCTCAACTAAAATATATTCTCTCCAGGATTTTACAGGAGATGTTCCGGCAAAAGAGTTCCAAGATGGAATAGATTTTGTACCAACTAAAAAGGAGATTCTTTTTGGGCATCACTTTACATCTATAGCGGGTGCAGCGCCTATTATTGGCCCCTGTATTGCAGCCTTCTGGGGATGGTTACCGGCTATGCTTTGGATCGTTTTTGGAACCATTTTTATGGGTGCCGTTCACGATTTTGGTGCGCTTGTAGTATCTGTCCGGGAAAAAGGGAAGACGATTGCAGACATTACCGGAACCATTATCAACAAGCGTGTAAAAACTATGTTCCTGATTTTTGTCATGATGTTAAGTTGGCTGGTGTTGGCTGTTTTT
>CAXCBH010000167.1:0-3801 GCA_963980675.1 uncultured bacterium
AACATGGCCCCCAGAGTTGCTGACCCAACTAGCTGTATTAAACGCACTTAGTGCGGTTGCATGGTTTGCACTAGCATCTCCAAAACTGCATAAGATAATACTTTCAGTTTTCAATTTTCTTTCTGAAATATTCAGGTCTTTAGCCCGATCAATGGAAAAAGCAGTTCCCACAGCCTTGGGTAAATGACTGGCAATAGTGCTGGTTTGTGGCGGTATATTGAGCTCTTTACTCCCAATCACTTTATGCCTACCACCGCTAACGGGATCATCGGAAGATGCCATGAAAGAAAGGGCCATATCATAAATGGGAGTGGATTTAGGTAATTGTTTCGATCGCTGAATAAAAAATGGGCCACTGCGATAATGAAGAAAAGCCATGTCTGTATAAGGGAAAACTTTTCCAAAAGCTACATTCCCTTCATGCCCAGAGCTCCCAATGGTATAAAAACACTTTCCTTCATTTTTTAAAATACGCGCTTTCAGATCCATGTGACGACTCATAACCTGGGACTCAAATAGAGAGACAAGTTCTGAAGATCGAATATTGGTTTGAGATAAATGTATATTGGTTCGTGCTGAAGGCAAATGCCCTAATCTTACATGATCTAAAAAATTCTGATCAATTATTTCTTCTCTGTTAAAAATACTCATTTATTTCGCCACGAATTCAAGGGAAGAAACCATTATTTAGACCATTCGTTCTTTTGTGCAATAAATCATTCAAATCAATCCATGGTCTGCAAAGGAATACACATCATTTCCAGCAATGATCAAATGATCATGAACAGACACATCAATGGCTTGAGCAGCTTTTTTTAGCTTTTTGGTGATGTTAAGATCATCCTGGCTGGGGTTAGGGTTTCCACTGGGATGGTTATGAACAAAGACTAAAGCAGCCGCATCATTCACAAGTGCTCGCTTTACGACCTCCCTCGGATAAACTGCTGATGTGGATAAAGTGCCTTCAAACAGTTCTTCCATTTTCAGAATCTGGTTCCGTCCATTAAGGTAGATAACAAGAAAAATTTCTCTATTTTTATCCCGGAGATTATGTTTGAGATAGTCCAATACTTCATCTGATGATCGCACAAAATCTTTGTCCAATACTCGGTCTGCTAGATACCTCCGGGATACAGCTTGGGCAACCTTCAGCCCTAATACGTTTTTATCACCGATACCCTTAATCTCTTTTAATCCAGTGGGTTCAGCTTCCAAAACCGCTTTGAGAGAACCAAATTTTTTTAGAGCATCTTTGGCTTGTTGTTTACAATCTGTGCGAGGTGTTCCCAGGGTGAGCAGAAGTTCAATGATTTCGTAATCGTGGAAACCGTCTAGCCCGCTTTTAAGGAATTTTTCACGGAGTCGCTGGCGGTGACCTTCGTTGGAATTAGCCACAGAGTACACTAAATAAAATACTGGACATTATAGCTCAGTGTGATTCGCGTCTCAGTAGTTAGTTTTTTAAACTCATAAGCTTATCTTTGAATTCTCGGAGTTCCCGAATGTTGCCTATCTCAATTTCCCCAGAATCCCATTTTAATTTGAAATCTGATTTGGAATCTGAGCCACCTTGTTTTTGGTAAAGCGAGTAGAGATCAGGTTCTTCGCGTGGTTTGGCTGCGTGTAGGGTTGCTGTGAGTTGATAGGCAATGTCTTCTCCAATATCTTCAATCACACGATGAGGAAGATTCTTTTCCAATAAACTTTGTTCAATTCGTGAAAAACGCATCCCATTCACGACATAATCCTGATACGCTTCCCAAGCAAAAGGTGCAACTGCTTTTACAGATTCCGCCATCGCATCAGAAAAAACTCGTATCTCATATTGTGCGTGACTATCTGAACGTAAGCCAACGAAATGAAGAAGGTTGTGAAGGTCATTTTTCCAATACCATTCAGTATAAAGATTCACTGGCAATATAGACCGTGCCAATTCACGGGCAACACCTGCTTCATTTAATTCTGAATAAATAGCAAAACTTCGTTCAGAAATTTCTTTGAATGAATCCAATACTTTTTGTTTTAATTCTGTCGGGACTTCTCCCATCCGCCCCTGTTTATTCAATGCACTTTGGAATTGAATATGCTCCAGGTCTGGCATATAAAATTCGTCCCGTGCTTCGGAATACCGGAGTGAATATTCATTTATATTGGCTGTCCGATGACGAACCCATTGCCGAGCCACAAAGATTGGCATTTTGCAATGGAATTTGAATTCCACCATTTCAAAAGGTGTAGTATGGCGGTGACGCATCAGATAACGGATAAGGCCGCGATCTTGAGAAACTTTACTGGTTCCTTGCCCATAGCTCACACGGGCGGCTTGAACGATGGCATCATCTCCACCCATGGAATCAACGAGCCGGACAAAACCTTTATCTAAACATTTAATTGCATTTTCTGGTATTTGGGTCATTATTATTTCTCTAAATTATTTTTCGATAGATCATTAAACCATCTCTAACGGGTAAAAGTAATTGTTCTAATCTACCATCATTTTTTATGAGTTCAGCAGTTTCCCTTAGTGCCTTGGCGTCAGCATCGTCCGGGTTTAGCACAGATCCACTCCAAAGCATATTATCAAAAATAGCTATCCCACCATTTTTTAATAGCATCGTTCCTTTACGATAATATTCTGGATATCCTGTTTTATCTGCATCTACAAACATCAGATCAAAAGAGCCTGCTCTAAACTCTTCCAAAGATTTATCTGCTTCACCCTTGTGAATCGAAATCTTATAATTCACATCTGATTTTTTGAACCAGTTCTTAGCTGTAACAATATGTTTTTGCATCAATTCGCAAGAATGGATCTCTCCATCAACCGGTAACGCTTCTGCCATTTTTAATGTGGAATAACCCGTAAACATCCCAATTTCTAAAACTTGTTTTGCTCCGGAAATTTTTATCAACATTTGTAAAAGTCCGCTTACCAAAGAACCGCAAAGCATTTGGGGTTTATCTTCGGTTTCCCAAGTTATTTTAGACAATTCCTTTAAAAGATCTGTATCATCCAAAGAATAATCTTGACAATATTGTTCTATTTCTTTTGAAACTAAATCCATCATTACCTAAATACTATTTAATATCTGGAACGTTTTATCCACCGCATCCACATCCCCTGCGATTAACCCCGGTTCTATTAATGTGTTTGCTTGATTGTATTTCCGTGGATTCCCGTTCAGATCAATTAATTTTCCCCCTGCTTCATTAATAATGCAATTCCCGGCACAAATATCCCATTCATTTTTTGGACGAAGGGAAGCAAAAATATCCGCATGACCTGCCGCCGTAAGTCCTAATTTATATGCTACTGAACCAATGGCACGCAATTCGCCAAAAACACCATTAAAGGGCTCCCATAGTCCACGTCGAGTCTCGGAACGACTATTTAATATAGTCATTTCACCAATATCATCTTTTGTCATACATTGAATCGATACGCCATCTAAATGGGCGCCTTCATCTTTAGCAGCTGTGAACATTTCTTTTGTGACCGGATTGTAAAGGACACCTACAATGGGTATTCCATTTTCAACCAATCCAACACTAACTACAAAATTGGGAACTCCTTCTATAAATTCCTTTGTTCCATCCAGGGGATCAACAACCCAAACACGATCTTTCTCAAGCCTTTCAGGTGAGTCAACTGTTTCTTCTGAAAGCCAGCCATATTCTGGGCATGCATCCTTTAAAACTTTTTTCAAATATGAGTCCGCTGCATGATCTGCTGTGGTGACTGGATTATGATACCCTTTTTCCTTTATCTCATATTCCGCTTTGTAATAATTAAGAATAAGT
>CAXCBH010000168.1:0-3761 GCA_963980675.1 uncultured bacterium
TTTCCCCGGAACGCAATCAGCTCAAAACAGCTATTTTTGATGTAGGACAAAATTATAAATTGATTCATTCTTCATTAATTCAATTGGGTCATGTACAACATCTCCTTGGGGCGGACATCCAAGAGTTTCGATCAAAGAGATCAAATAAAAACGGTTTATTGGTCCCATTTGGATCCAATGATGTTTTTCTTTTGGAAGTTGACAATGAAGAAACAAAACTTTTTAATACCAGTTTTTCTGGAAAAAGTGTTTTCCCGATTTTAGATAAAAATGGCCAACCTAATATTGGTGATATACTTAGTAAAAGGCAGGATGCAGAAGTGTACACTGCACAACCAATCCTATCTCATAATCTTCCTTCTTCCCGTATAGAAAAAGAACAACTATCCCCGCCTCCACCACCATTGATTGATGAAGCTGCAACACTTAAACCTATTGCTATGTACAATGATCAAGATTTGACCACTCTCCCCGATGGTCAGAACGAAGTTTATGGTGTCATCAATGAAAATGCGGATAATCAGGTGAAATATGACTCTTTAGCTCCAACACTTGGGGATTTTCTGGCAAGCGTAAAAAAGGACAAACCTGAAGGTTCATCAGATATTAAAAGGGTTGCTATTCCGATTATGAACAAGGAAATGGAAAGTGTCACATGGGCAGATGAAGCTGGGTTCACGCAAGTAAACCTTGGAGAGTATATTTCCAAAGAGACAGAAAACGATTCTGTTCAATCACCAATTCCAGAAAAAGATAAAGGGCTTTCCACTTTTACAAAAACGGTGAAAGATGCATTAATTCCGACTATTGTGGATGTTGACACCACATTAGATATGCAGTCTGAAAATGAGATCGATCTATATTATGTGCTGGCTATGACACCCGCATCAGAGACAAAGGATAGGTATATTTTTGATGGCGAAGCTCCTTTTGGGGTTGCAGTCAATCAAGTTCCTCCCATGGGGAAAGCAACTCATTTTCAACATGGCGTTTCTGCGAACTTGGCAAACTTGAAACGGGGCGAATCCTATGATTTTGCTTATTCATTGCGTGATGCGCGGTTAGATAGCATCACAACGCTAACTATGGTCCACGATATGCAGACCAATGTAGTTTTTATGTCTATTTCTCCCACGCAAGACTCTTTATCCCAATCTTACCAGCCGGAAGCATTCGATCCGAAGTTATTTGAATTCCCAAATTATTTCTTTGAAGGGTTTCCCACTTCATTGGATATGGATTTTACAGATAAGTTGATCAGGTTCTCATTTGATGGTGTGGAGGACTCAACCTATCAGGGAATATATCTTTCTTCCACGACGCCATCTTCCCCTTCCCAATCTCTGGCTGTTTTTATGGATGATGGAATCCTCCAAGCAGTTAGAGGCGAAGTGACAGTAAGAGCTAATGGTTCCAAAAAGGTGACAACAGAATTTGATCTGGTTGGTACGGTTGAACCTGCGGTTATGTTTTCCCGGTTGATTCAGGAATTATTTCCTGATGAATTGAAAATAAAACTTCTTCAGGGCGCATCATTGGAAGAACCTTTATTTGGTCCGGCGGGCAAACTACCCAAAATCACGCGGGAGCCTCGTTTACCCGAAGCCGAGCCCGATCAAGTGAATCCTGAAATCCCTATAGAACCAAAACAAAGCAATGTTCCTGAAGAGCTAGAAATTTCTACAGAAGATCAATCTATTACTGAATCTAAAACGTCGGAAACACAGGAAGATGAAATTGGACCTGCAGTATTAGAAGTGGAAAAACTGGAATCAGATACCCTATCAACACCCACAGATTCGCTCAAATTAGAGTCTCGGAAAGAAACGCCTACACCTGTAGAAGAAGAGACCCCCGCACAACCAGAAGAATCTCAACCCGACAATGAATCAGAAAAAGAAAAAACAGAAGTTGAAGAAAATGACGGGAGTGATGCATAGGTAGCTCAATGGATCTATCTCACAAAGTGCGAAAAATACTAAGTGTCCTGACTCTTGGCATCGGCATTTCTTTTGGTCAGAAGATTGTTCATATGAACGGAACCTACGATCTGGATGGAGATGCACTGTTAGAATTCATTGCCTTGGAATTAGATCCAAATGAGGATGTGTTTCCAACCACTGTTCGGTATTATGAAATTGATGCAGATGGCTACCAAACTTTGATTTGGGAATTCACACCGCCATTAGCATTGGAGGGTCAATTCGTGGATGCGCAAATTGGTGATATGAATGGTGATGGCTCCCCAGAATTAGTTTTGGTTATGAACTTATCTCGTTTTGGCGATAATGCAACTCCTCATGTATTTGTGGCAACTTATTCTTGGGATGGTGCGTATTTTTCAGAATTACCTTCAGCAACTTTAGACGTGGGGAAAGAGAACCGATCCCTTCGGTGCAATAATTTTCAATTATTGGATCAGGATGCGGATGGAGATCAGGAACTGGTTTTAGCCTTGGGTAGCCCGTTTCGTGGATTTGCCATAGTGAATGCTTCGCCATCCGGTTTATCTCTCACAAAAAAAGTGCGTCCGAATGAATTGCTAGTGGGTTCCGGATTACTTTATGTTGGCGTTGTGGATTATGATGGTGACGGCTATGATGATGTATTAGCACTCAGTCCTGAAGGACACACCATCAAGGCACAGCCATTTTATAATATTGGAGGTGTTTTTGATTCGGGGCATTTGGTTCGAAAAAAGATTGATGGCTTGAGCGGAATTTTACCTTACTCCATCGAATTAACAGATTGGGATGCAGATGGATTTTTTGATGTAATGGTTCCTTTTAATTCCGGTGATATTGCTGCTTTCACACTGACGCCTGCAACATTGGTTATTGATGAAGTCCCAGTAAATCCAGGTCCCTTATCCCAGGTTGCACTAGAAGATTTTAATCAGGATACATATCAGGATATGTTAATGCTGTCATCTGATATTAATGCTCTAACATTAGTTTCGGGTGAAGATAGTGGCGTGGAAGGTGTTGAAAATGCCATGAGGCATATTCCTTCAGAAATGCAGGTTTTTGCCATGGTTCCCATGAGTAAAGCAGGTCAATATACTGGAAATGTGTTGGTATCCGGGTGGGACGGAAAAGAGAATTCAACTTATATTATTCAATTGGGTAAAATCTCTGATCGGTTGGATCAAGGTTATTTAATCACATCTGATTTTATTTCAAACCGTTTATCGAATTTATTGTCCAATGTACAGGATGATGAGCCAGCAATACCTGAAGTATATATTGAAGTACTACCTGATGAGAAAGAGCCATTGCAACCTCAGCAGGCAGAAAAAATTATCACAGATCTTGGACAGTCCCCCGGTAGTTATATCCCCAACACACTTACACCAGAACAAAAGGAAGGAAAAGTCTTGAAAGAGCAACCCAAGGCCTCCATACCGAAAAAAGTTGCCCGAACATTGGAGCAGCCCAAAAGACCGAGACCAAAAGAAACAGTAGGAGAACGTCTCCCAAAACATATTCTTCCCCGTTATGTGCTGACTCCTGGTCAGCCATTTTTGTACGATATTCCCAAAGACAGCACGGATGAATTTTATAGTTTCCGATGGGAAAATCCGCCGCCGAAAGGCATGTACTTTCTTTATGAAAGTAAATCTATAAATTGGGTCCCTACAGAGAAACAATTAGATGCTTTTCCAATCTCCTATCTGGCGAGGATGAAGGTGGATGAAATTGTAGAGTCTACCACCGCATCTACAGAGGATGAGCAAGTTTATAAAACCGTCCCCGTATTAG
>CAXCBH010000169.1:0-3649 GCA_963980675.1 uncultured bacterium
CAGAATATGCGCCCTATCTAAAATTAAAAGAGTCTGGTGTAGATATTGCATTAGCTACGGATTTCAATCCCGGAAGTTGTAATATCCAATCCATGCCCTTTATTTTATCTTTATCCTGTATTTATTTGAAAATGCCCGTTCTGGATGCCATCATGGCAGCCACATTCACATCAGCAAAATCATTACAATTAGAAAATGAAGTTGGTTCCATCGAAATTGGGAAAAAAGCAGATATTCTCGTCTGGAATATTGAAAGAACCGTTCAAATTCCATATCTTGTTTCTGATCACTCGATTCAGTCAATCATTAAAAATGGTTCTATTGTATAGTGAAATCCTGTCATTTCGTGCAAGTAGAATTATGAGAACCAAAAAAATAAGGTTTTTACCACTTGATTCTCCGTCAGTGAATCATGTAAAATCCAATTAACATTTTGAACAGAACAATGCAATCTAAACGAATTCTACTTATTGTGCTCTTTGCACTTTTGGTCGGTACAGACGGTCTTTGGGCTAATTATGCTTTTAAGAAAAAAGTCATAAGCGTTTGTAATTCTTACCGAATCACGGTTGAATCATCCCAGTTTTCTCTTGGAGAAAATGATTTTTCAATAGACCTTGAAAGCGGCAGGAATAATTTTGAAATGGTGATGTTGGTTGGCTTTGCTGCTGCTGGACACGCCATTGAACATCAGATTCAGATGGGGAAGGCAAACGCCTATACACCGGAATCAATAACCATGAATATTGTGGTCCCTATCTCAAGGGGCGAAACCAATATGTTTGTAGCCACGTGTTCGAAACAAATGGCCATTGAGTTAGCCAATGGAACAATGGAATCTTCTGATTTCATGCAAGAAATAAATATGGAAATACAATAAGGAGTTTATTATGCCTGATCCTAATACACTAATGGGACTATTAACACAATACGCGCGTGCTGTTGGCTGGTCTATCGCTGCCGCAGTTGGTTTTGCTTTTGGTATTGGAATTGCTTTAAAAGTTTTTGATTTGTTGTCCACAGAAATCGATGAATGGGAAGAGATAAAAAAAGGTAATATGGGTGTTTCCCTGATCTTTATATCTTTGATCGTCATGGTTGGACTTCTTGTGCATAAAGTGATTTAATAATATTTTTCATGCCTATTGAATTAATAGCCTTCTCGATTTCGGGGAGGCTTTTTAATTTGTGCAGCATGGCATTCAAAGACTTTCTAATATCAAAACAGTTTCAAATAAAAATACATTAAGATGGGTGCAAAAGCCGTATTCATCAAATTGACCATATCATTATTAACCCACGAAATCCCTGAAATAAAGATAGCTCCTTCTTGAGATGATTCAATAATCTCACCAGTTTGGGTCTCATATTTTGCTTGAATAGTCGCACCCAGAAAAGAATCGAAGACTGATCCTACAAATCCACATAGTATAATGCCATAAACTATAAAGGATGGCATAGGAATTACACACCAGATTGTGAATCCGAATAAACTGGATCCGAGTAGTGATCCAATTATACCAATACGTGTGATTCCACCGGACAAACCATGATCCATGGGTATAAAACTCACAATTGATATAGGTCTCTTTTTGGATATTTTTCCAATTTCTGTTGCCCAGGTATCTGACATAGCTCCAGAAATGGATGCGAGAAATAAGAAAAAATTAATAGCATTAGGTTGAATAAAATCAAAAATACAAATGAGTAACGCAATTCCCCCATTTGCATAAACTTGGACAATATCTCGGGCCGAACCTTTCGTTTGGTAAAAGGAAGTATTCTTAACAATTTTACTTAGTAATGAAGATAAAATAAAAAACGTTGCTAATGGAAATAAAAATCTCCAACTGCCAATGAGTGTTACAATAATCCCCATGATTAATGCACCATAAAACCCACTTCTTGATAATGAACCGTAATAGTAAGCTGCAAATAACAAAAGAATGAGAATAAAAAGTAAAATTGAAGAAGATGACACAGTTAGTTCAAAAAATTGTCCTGATTCTGATACATGGTTAAAATAACCGATCATAAATAAAAGACACACAATTGGGATGGAAATATTATCGGTACCACGGCAGCTTGTTATTTCTGCTATCGTTGCCCCAAATGCTGTAAAAAGTGCCAATCCAAAGAGGTAATTATTTGAATTATCAAAAAAGGAATGAGCACTTAAATAAATGATAATAAAAGCACTGGAAAAAAATGCAATGGTTCCTTGAACCGTTTTTTCATCCACCCAAATTTTGAATTTGGAAGGGAATAGCGTGGATTGTCCAACTTGTGAAGCTAAAGGGTCTGAAATGGCTAGTACAAGAAAGGATAGGATTATGAGTTCAGGATAATTCCAAAAAAAGAGGACCAGTAAAAAATATGCGATTGGAAAATAAACCGTTCCGTAAGAATACCTATCTTGGCTATGGATCCCTTTAAAGAATCCTTTTCTCAATGCATACCCATTCAGGAATATAAATATGATTGATAAGGTGATTGGCCAAAGATTGGTTGAGAAGATTAGGGGAGAAATACACACAAAAATACCAACTAGGAAATGAACCCACTTGCGGTTAGCATCTGGTGATATCCAATCTTGCTTTTGTATAAAATCACTTATCCCCACTATCCCTAGAATCAGGAATAGAAAAGATGCAAACATCCACCATTCATTCTCAAATGGAATCCAATACGGAAATGTCATGAATTAAATTATTGTGTAAGAGATTAAATGGCAATGATTGAGCATAAGAAAAGAATTAATTTTTAGGTAATTAAATTTAACAACAGGAATAAAAATGAAGGTCGCAGTAAATGAGTTTGTCCGCCGTCAGGTGAAGGGTTCTGGAAAAACCTATTCTAAGACAATGTCTTTTGAAGCAATTGCCGAACACGCCCAAACCCAAATGGCAAATGGGCACTTTTCAAATGGATATCGAGATGGTGTCCGAATCGTACATTGTAATATTTCTATAATCGGTGAATTTTTTTGTCCAATTATAAAATTGGACGAAAATTCAGAAATGGTTTCAAAATTGGTGAGACGGAGGCCGGAAGAAGATTTTTACATTCAAACCCGAGCGATCAAAGGAACACCTTTAGAACCAGAAGCTGTGGATTTAATCCTGTACAGAAATGATGTATTATCTAAGAATGATGAGCAGTCAACGGATGCGGAGTGGGAATTAGTCAGCATCAATGCAATCCCGTCAGGTTTGAAAAAAATTCCCATGGGGCCGATAACAATGATGCGGAATCAGCTAGAACTTTCTGGCGGAACAAAAGCACATTATTCATCAGATGAGTGGGCTGAGTCTGTCCGATTTTGGCAGGAATTTGCAGGTTTAGAACCGGAAAATGATATTTAATAAAGATGTTTACAATTATTCACTAAATATTTAAGTTTAGATGCGGAAGCCGATTATCTAAATCATCATTGTATCGGCTCAAAAAATAACCGAGGTAATATGAAAGGAATGAAATCCATTCTTAAGCTGTCCTTTTGGGGACGGTTTCCAATCACAATAGCAGTCCTATGGGGGGCGTGCGTCTACGGTCAGGCTTATGCCATTTCAGGGAGAGCTTTCAATGAAGCTGGTAAGAAAATTGGGCCTGTTCGGATCGTTTTATATGATCTGGATAAGAGGAAGGT
>CAXCBH010000170.1:0-3617 GCA_963980675.1 uncultured bacterium
ATCCATTCAATCGGAACATGAAGCAATTCAACTTGCCAACGAAACAGAGTATGGTTTATCAGCTACAATCTGGACAGAAGATAAAGAAAAAGCAAACCGCGTATCATCTCAAATTGATGCAGGTATAATTTGGGTAAATTGCTGGCTAGTGCGAGATCTTCGCACACCATTTGGGGGAATGAAACAATCTGGATTGGGAAGAGAAGGGGGTGATGAAGCGCTACGGTTTTTCACCGAACCAAAAAATATTTGTAAAATATGATGGTACCAAAATATGACAAACACATTTTTATTTGCATCAATGAACGTGATGAAAATAATCCCAAAGGTGATTGTACACGCTGTGGTGGGAAGGACATCCGCATGAAATTTGTACAGCTCATCAACCAGTATGGCTTGAAAGGGAAGATCCGCGCCAACAAAAGCGGATGTCTCGATGCCTGCGAATTGGGTGCAGCAGTTGTAATTTACCCGGATAATATTTGGTATACGAGAGTGAGTGTAAACGATGTAGATGAAATTTTTAAAACATCTATTCTAAAAAATGGCGTGGTGAAACGATTAGCTACCACTAAAGATACCTGGAATGAATTGCAAATGATCAGGGAATCAAACCAATGAATGAAAAAATAAATACAGAAAAAGCACCGGAACCGGTAGGGTTATATCCTCATGCAAGACGTGTGGGCAATCTCCTGTTTTTGTCAGGCGTAGGTCCTAGAAGGCCAGGGACGAAAGTGATTCCCGGAGTGATGGTAGATGGTCAAGGGAATGCAGTAGGACATGACATAGAAACCCAATGCCATTCAGTATTTGAAAATGTAAAAATTATTTTGGAAGCGTCGGGTAGCCGTTGGGAGAATCTTGTGGATGTGACTGTTTTTCTCACGAACATGCAGAGGGATTTTGATACTTACAACCTTATTTATACAGAATACTTTAAGGACAATCAACCTTGTCGAACCACCGTGGAAATTTCAGCCCTTCCTACACCCATTGCCATTGAGCTAAAGTGTATTGCCACCATTGAATAGGAGGAAACAATGTTGACTAAATCTATATTTTTTACAATCTTCTTATGGAATTATTTAACTGCTCAAAATGTAGAATATTTACAATCTGAGACTTTTAAACAAACAAATATGCCTTTTTCAGAAGCTGTAAGAGTTGGAAATCTATTTTTCTTATCAGGCCAAATTGGAGAAGTATATACTGATATTCCAGGAGAAACAAAACTGGTGGCAGGGGGGATAAAACCAGAAACAAGGCAAACAATGGAAAATATTAAGTCTGTTCTGGAGAGAAATGGATTATCATTAGACAACATTGTAAAATGTACATGTATGTTAGCTGATATAAGTGAATGGGCAGAAATGAGTAAGGAATACATAAAGTTTTTTCCAAAAAATAAACCAGCAAGAAGTGCTTTTGCCGGGACTGGGCTTGCCATGGGAGCGAGAGTTGAAATAGAATGTATAGCAACTGTTAATGAGGAGTAGAGTATGCCGGTATCCCCCCCGATAAATTTTAAAAATTGGATTGAAGAAAATAGACATCTCTTAAAACCGCCTGTGGGTAACAAAGTTGTTTATGAAGACGGTGATTTTATGATTATGGTGGTTGGTGGACCAAATTCTCGGAAAGATTATCATGTAGATCCGGTGGAAGAATTTTTTTATCAGTTGGAAGGTGACATGGTTTTAAAAATAATCGAAAAAAGTAAAAGAGTAGACGTGCCTATAAGGGAAGGAGAAATTTTTCTCCTCCCAAAAAATGTTCCACATTCTCCCCAGCGATTTGAAAATACTATCGGCTTGGTCGTGGAATATAAAAGAGATGAAGGTGATTTAGATGGATTCCAATGGTACTGTGATGAATGTGATGTTATGCTTCATGAAGTAACGTTAGATCTGGAAAATATTGTCACTCAACTTCCACCATTATTTGATGCATATTGGAAAAATATGGATGCAAGAACTTGTGAATCTTGCGGGTCATTCCAAGAAAAACCTTGATCAATTATTAATAGGTCAAACACTTTAACATTAATAGAAAAATGAAGATAGATATTCATACTCATATCCTTCCGGAGAATTGGCCCAATTTAAAAGAAAAATATGGCTATGGTGGTTGGATTCAATTGGAGCATCATAAAACTGGATGTGCCAACATGATTAAAGATGGGAGTTTTTTCCGTGAAATAGAATCCAATTGTTGGGATCCAAATGTTAGAATGTCTGAATGTGATCGTTTTAATATTGATGTACAGATTTTATCTACGGTTCCCATTATGTTTAGCTATTGGGCTCAAGCACAGGACGCTTTGGAGATTTCAAAATTATTAAATGATCATCTTGGTGGAATATTGAATGATCATCCTAAACGATTTGGCGGGTTAGGGACTATCCCACTTCAAGATCCAGATTTAGCAATAGCTGAATTAGAAAGATGCATGGATACCCTTGGGCTTGCCGGAATCCAAATAGGTTCTAATGTAAATGGAAAAAATTTAAATGATGATTCTCTTTTTCCTGTTTTTGAAGCAGCAGCAGATTTAGGTGCAGCAATTTTTGTTCATCCTTGGGATATTATGGGAAAAAGTGAAATGGATAAATATTGGCTTCCTTGGCTAGTGGGTATGCCGGCGGAAACGAGTCGTGCAATTTGTTCCATGATCTTTGGCGGCGTATTTGAAAGGTTGCCGAATCTTCGTGTTGCTTTTGCCCATGGTGGTGGAAGCTTTCCTGCAACTGTTGGTCGTGTTCAGCATGGTTTTGATGTTCGTCCCGATCTTTGCGCCTTGGATAATAAAGTTGATCCGATTAATTATTTGGGGAAATTTTGGGTGGATTCCTTAGTGCATGATGCAGATGCATTGGATTTTCTTATCAAAAAGGTTGGGGAAAGCAAGATTGCTTTAGGAACAGATTATCCATTCCCATTGGGAGAATTGGAACCAGGGAATCTTATAGAATCATCTAATTATTCTGATCAGAAGAAAAATAAACTTCTTTTTGAAAACGCATTGGACTGGCTAGGCCTTTCGCACGATCATTTCAAATGATTTACGAAAGTTCACTTTCCTTTGTGGAAAAATTGGATCAAAGTGATCTTCTGAGATCCTATCGAAAGAAATTCCATTATCCTAAAAATAAGAATGGAAATGAAGTCCTTTATTTATGTAGTAATTCCCTCGGACTCCAACCCAAAACTGCGAAAGCATTTGTAGAGAAGGAATTAAATGTATGGGAAAAAGATGGTGTATTAGGGCAACATGGCCGGTGGGAAAAATTTCATGAGCGATTGACTCATTCTTCTGCTAGACTTGTGGGAGCAAAGCCATCGGAAGTGGTGGTTATGAATGCCTTAACAGTCAATATTCATTTATTGCTTATTTCATTTTATCAGCCTACAAAAACGCGTAATAAAATTATGATTGAAAAAGGTGCTTTTCCCTCGGATCAGTATGCAGTGGAATCACAAATCAAACTGCATGGATTTAATCCAAAAGAATGTTTGATTGAACTCACACCAAGAAATGGTGAAAAAATACTTCGAACTGATGATATTTTAAAAACTATCAATGAGAATGCTGATGAACTCTGCACAATTTTATT
>CAXCBH010000171.1:0-3615 GCA_963980675.1 uncultured bacterium
TAAAAAACAAAACACAGATTTTGTCATCCAGACACCTACATCCGTGGCATCAGTAAAAGGGACGGACTTTTGGCTATTAACTGACCCTGTTACTGGAGATCAGGTCATCGGTATTGAAGGAATTGTGGGATTAATGAATAGTGAAACAGGGCAGGAAGTTGATGTAAATGAAGGGATGTCAGGAACATCTACTCCAGATGGCAATCTAGGTGTCAACGAAACTGATCCGAGTTCAATCCCCGAAGATCCAAGTGATGATCAGGAAGGACCATCTCAAATTAAGATATATTTAGAAGGTCCAAATGGTGAACAAAAAGTAATGATTATTGAATATCAATAATCTTTTTCCTTCCCGTTAAAATCTAATAAACTTCGCCCTATGCGAAACCGCACTTTACAGAAATTATTTCTGGTGTTCTCCCTGTATCTTGTTGGGTGGAGTTTTCCTCAAACTAACCACCTTTATTATCATGAAACTCCCAACGAAGTTTACGTGGGAGATGATATCATTATTTCACAACTTATGTTTACGCAACAACCCATTGCATACGGGGTCCTCTTTTTTCGGGATAAGGGTGAATTGAGTTATCAGGAAGTTCGTATGGTTTTTGAAGGCGGAAAATGGGTAGGGGTTATTCCTAGACATCGTGTTACTGAAGTTGGCATAGAATATGTAACTATTTTAACTGCAAGAAATGGCGGGCGTATTGCCCTACCCTTAACTAATAGTCCATTTGATACTCCATTATCCATTGGAGTAAAGCAATCACGAATTGTGCAGAAAGATGATTCTTTTACCAGTGGGCAAATTAAGAAAAATACTGGATCGGGTACGGATTTTGTAGAATCAGATATTTTGATTTTATCTCCGGAGGATGGATCTATGAATCGACCTGATGAAATAGTGATTTCTGCTTCGCTGTTTAACGCAGCCAACGTCGATCAAAATAGTTTACAGATTTTGATTGATGGGAAAGATTATACAGATCAGACAATTATTTTTGGGGATGTTTTATCCCTAGTTCCAGGTGAAGAATTGGATGTTGGTTTACATCAAATAAAACTTTTGTTTAAAACAACATACGGAATTGATGTTATGCCGGTGGAATGGTCTTTTAATGTGAATAAAGGGATGGCGAATGCTGTACAGTCTTTCACTTACAAAGGATCGTTAACAGCAAAAAGATCATCGAGTACTGCATCGTCCATCTCCATTGATGAAAGGGAAAATTCTGGAAAGATTGATGGAGAATTAAGTTGGATTAAGGCAAGATATTCTTTTCGTAATTCCAGTCGAGAATCAATTTTTGGCCAACCATTAAACCGTACCACGCTTACACTACAGATCACTGATTACTTAAAGATCGAAAATGGTGATGTTTATCCATCTGTTTCACCGTATGTCCTGGATGGAAAGCGTGTAAAGGGGCGACACATTCAAGCGGATTATCAATATGGATTTGGGTTCGATGGGTTCAATATATTTGGCAGAGACTTTTTAGCATTCGATATAAATGGGACCTTCGAGTTTCAATCTGTGAATGGAAAATTTATAAGAGGTGTACAATATCAAACTGGAATTGATGGTGGATATGAATTGCTATCTGATGATATAAAATACGATGAAGACGGAAACCGTATATTTAAAATAAACCGTAATGGTTACACATTTCCTCGAGATGTTCTTGCAGCGCGTTTGGGGTTCAGTTTATTTAATAAGTACAGAGGTGGTTTTCATTTTTTAAAAGCCAAAGATGATTTTGAAAAAATAAATTCGAGAGCGCCTTCATCAAGTTTGATGACGGTTGACACTACTGTCCTTGGTGATAGTACACTTCAGTATTATACCTTGACCCAATTAATTGATTCGTTGAGCCTTTTGGGTGACACGGTGGGCATTAAAAGTAAATATTGGGATGACGGGTCTCCCCAGGAAAACCTTGTTTTGGGATTTGATTTTGAAGCAGCTTTGGATAATAGAAAAATATTATTCCAAATGGGGTGGAACATGAGTTTAACTAATAATAATATATGGGCAGGTACAGCGAATAAAGATTCTCTAGACCTGATGATGGACACATTAGTTGATGGTAAACTTATGGATATTCCGGTTGAGGAGATTGGTGATCTTATTGAAAGTTATAAGGATATTTTTACTGTCCATCCTCTATACATGTCACCCATTGTTCCTATTGATCCAATTGTTCAAGAAGAAAGTCCAATCCGTGCTATTTTAAATATGCCTAGTGCGGCATATTTTTTAAGAATGAAAGGAAGTTATTCTTTTAATAATTTATTAATAGAGTATCGTCAACTTGGATCAGAATATAAAAGTTTCGGAAACCCATATCTTACAAATAATATTCGTGAATTTACACTCAATGATCGATTATCTTTGTTGGGGAGGAGGCTAATGATGGTGGCAGGATATAAATACAGGGATAACAAACTGTCGGAATTAATTGCTAATCCAGTAGCAACAAAAACAGTCTCTTTTAACACGACTTTGGTCCCTGGCCCCGGAGCACCTTCCATTGTAATGAATATTCAATCTATTGGAAGAACAAACGGAATTGATTCTATTGATACAGATCAATATGGGAATTATCTTGGGGATAGTCGAGAAGATTCTCAGGCACTAAATATTATGGGGTCCGTGAATATACCAGGGAATTTTGGAACAGTTTCTACAACAATGTCTATTAATGTAAATTCAATTTCTTATAAAGACAATCTTGCAGGTGAAAGGAAAGATGACTTCCTTTTTCAAAAAGCAGAGACCCAATCTATTTCTGCAACTTTTTCTACGCGATTCAAATTCCCTTTAAAAACGTCCACATCTTTTAATAGAACTCAATTATTTATTCCCTATATGGATGTAGATAATAGACCATATAAAGATGAAAGCACGTGGACTTCCATAAATACCAGTGCACAATACTCTTTATTTAAAAATCGATTAAGAATTCGTGGCGGTTTAGATTTTATGACTAATGGTGAAACAGATGATTCAGCAACAAATCTTTATGGTGGAAAAATTGGTGGAGATTGGGATATTTTAAATAAATTGACATTAACTTTTAACAGTTCAATTCGGATGAATGATATCAAATTTTATAAGACAGATGAGTCTGATAATGATGATGATGGTGATGTTGATGAGTCTGGAGAAAACTGGACTATAAACAGTTCAGGATTTAATCTCACACTGGGATACAGGTTTTGATCAATAAGATTACAAAATTTTTGCACGATCATGTGGTGGACCTTGGGTTGACTTTTGGAGCGGTTTTAATAACATGTTTTCTCCATTGGCTTGGCGTATTCGATTTTCTTGAATTAAAAACGTATGATTATCGATTTCATACAGTTCGTGGTCCTTTAACGGGGTGGCGTGCCAGTGATTCTACTATTATTAATCAAGGGACAGATGTCATTCTGGTAGAAGTGGATGATGAAGCTTGGCGTATCCTGAAAGATAATAAAGTTCCCTGGCCCTATCCACGAGGTGATATTTGGGCAAAAGCTGTAGATAATTTGTCAAATGCTGGAGCAAAAGTGATTGCATTTGATATTCAATTTGATTCTCCTGATGCGAGAAGCGAATATTTACGG
>CAXCBH010000172.1:0-3611 GCA_963980675.1 uncultured bacterium
CAATGTCACCACATCCTGGTGCCATATGAACAATTCCAGTTCCTTCTCCTGCCACAACTATATCATTCCCAATATTATCCTTCCCAGGGTCAACAACTTTGTGCAGAATTTTTGATGTTACTCCTTTTTCTTTCAAATTTTCATTGATAATCGGGAATCCACCGGGTTCAAGTTGCGCTTCAAAATCATCGAAAGGTCCATCATATTCCCAGCCCACCATATCAGCACCTTTGAGAGTACCACATTCTTCGTATCCACCCCGTTCCTTAAATATTTGTGCAATTGTTTTGAGTTTTGGAACACCTTCCACCCATTGCTTTTTTTCTTTGAATTGTTTTTCCAATCGCTTGAATTCAAGATTCTCTTTCGCAAAATAATAAATAGATCCATCTTGCGCTTTAAGCTTCACATAATCCAGATTTACATTAACACCAACCACCACATTTGAAGAAAGTGTCCAAGGAGTTGTGGTCCAAACTAATAAATATTCATTTTCTCGGTCTTTTATTGGAAATCGAACAAACACAGATTGATGAGCAACAAGTTTCCGCCCTTCAATAATCTCCATCTGAGAATAAGATGTGCCGGATCGCCCACTCCAAGGAACAACATCATTACCGCGGTAGACTTTCCCTTCCGTCCATAATTTTTTTAAAAATGACCAGATCGTATAATTATTCTCATCGGACATGGTATAATAAGAATTATCCCAATCCATCCAATACCCGAGTCGCTTAGATTGTTCGGTTTGTATTCCCGAATATTTCTCAACACGCTCCTTGCATAGAGTAACAAATTTTTCAATACCGTATTCTTCGACTTCGCGCTTGGATTTAAAGCCCAATTCTTTCTCTACTTCAATCTCAACCCATAATCCTTGGCAATCAAATCCATTTTGATATCGAAGATCGTAACCGCACATTGCTTTATAACGGTTATAAATATCTTTTAAGGATCGACCCCAGGCATGGTGCACACCCATGGGATTATTGGCAGTTATAGGGCCATCTATAAAACTCCATTTAGGTTTCCCTTTATTCTGGGCCCGACGTTTTTCGAAAATGCCGTTCTTTTCCCAGAATTTCAGGGTATCATGCTCTGCCGCAATGAAATCAATTTTGGTATTTACTTTTTTAATGCTCATGATATTGGAAAAATAATAAACAAAATGTGACGGGGAAATTATCTCAATTCAGTAAAGATAGTCACGGTTGTTTTATAAATAAAAAACGCCCTAAAGGGCGCCTTTTATTAAAGACTGGTTTATTTATTCAAAATTAAGCGTATAGAACCTGGAAGCTCCATTTGGTTTCTTTACTAACACAAGTATAGCACTTCTCTCACGAGATTGTTCCACCAACCGATTGAAATGTTTCACAGAAGTTACTTTTTCAGTACCCACGCGTTTTATTATATCTCCCTCACGAATCCCTTTATCATATGCTTCTCCGTTGGAATCAATTCGAGTAACAACCAAAACACCATTTTCCTTAAGATCATATTTTTCTTTGAGCGAATTAGTGATTTTTTTTAGCTGTAAACCAAACTCATTTGATTGAACTCTTTCATTGGTTGCATATTGCTGGGGATTATCAGGCAGTTCCTCTAGGACTACTTTCACAGTTTTTGGAGAACCATCTCGGATTACCTTTACCCGGTTTGAACTATTTGGAGAACTTAAAGAAACAACATTTTTTAAATTTGCAGGATCTGCAATGGGTTCATCGTTGAATGCAACAATTACATCGCCTTCATGGATACCTCCTTTTTCTGCAGGACTGCCTTCAACCACATCGGTGATCAATGCACCATTACGGGTGCTAATATCTAATGCTTGGGCGGTTTCATTATCTAATTCCTGAATGAATACGCCCAGCCAGGACCGCGTGACAAATCCTTTATCAATGAGATCTCTCATGACCCGGCTTGCCATATTGGATGGAATGGCGAATCCCACGCCGCGATTTGATTTTTCATTTCCACCTGTGGCTATGGCTGTATTAATGCCAATCAACTCCCCTTCCATATTCAACAAGGCACCGCCGCTGTTGCCTGGATTGATGGCAGCGTCTGTTTGAATAAAATCTTCATAACTTTGAGAATTCATGATATTACTTCTTCCCAGTGCAGATATTATCCCCGTCGTTACGGTATGACTTAAATTTTCTGAAAAGGGGCTGCCTACAGCTAATACCCATTCACCTACACGAATTTTATCGGAATTACCAAGTTCAATATCATTAAGATTATCAGCATCTATCTGTAGAATTGCTAGATCTGTTTTTGGGTCTGTGCCTATGATGGTTGCATCAAATTCCCGCTTATCAATTAATTTTACCCGAATGCCGTCCATCCCATCCACCACATGGTTGTTGGTAAGTATGTATCCATTTTCTGCGTCAATAATTACGCCCGAACCCAGGGCATTGGTCTTGAATTCTTTTTGCCTGGGATGGTTGGGTTGATAAAAAAAGAAACCAAAATTCTCATATTGTTCCAGTGATATCACTTTGTCTGTAATAATTGTTACAACCGCTGGTCTTGCAGATTCTGCCACATCCGCAAAAGCTTTACTGAATTGCTGTACAACTGTATTCTGAGCACTTAGTACTCCAATCCATAAAATAGAAGTTAATAATTGATTCATTTTATTCATCTCATGTTTTGTCTTTCAATGCTGAGTAATCTGTGGAGTTCCAATAAAATGAAAAAGCCCTTGTATTTCTACGAGGGCTTTTTCGGATTTGTTTTGTTCAGACTTATTTCAAGAACAACATTTTTTTCGTAGCATGAAATTCACTTGATTGAATTGAGTAAAAATACATACCTGTTGCAACTTGGCTTCCTATATCATTGGTACCGTCCCAAATAATAGCATGGTAGCCTGGTGTCATATTATCAGAAGAAAGCGTCCGAATCTTTTGCCCCATCAGATTATAGATGGCAAGATTAACATTTCCTGCTTCGGGTAAATCGAACCTGATTTCCGTGGAAGGGTTAAACGGATTCGGAAAGTTTTGATGGAGAGAAAATGCTCCAGGGATTACTTTCACTTCGGAAGAATTCGTCCGAGAAACTGTGTTAATTAGACTTCCATCTGCACCAGCTAATTTAATACCATCAAGAGTTACAAAAGAATTCTCGCGTTCATTTCCCATGAATTCAATCGGAATTGACATATATGAATTATCTGTCGCTTCAATATGTCCTCCCTGTAGATCAGCAGCAAGCACTTTCAATATTCCAGGTTCTTTTTCAGTGTAAGAGATCATAACATTTTCCTGAAAATTCAAAAGTGAAGGTGGCATAGCATTTACCATAATAGGATCAAATTTGAGTTCGAATTCAATCCCGCGAACTGGACTGTTGTATTCAATTTCAAAGGTCAATAAAGATTTTTTGAAATCAGTCTTGAGATCGATGTAGGCAATTTCACTTTCATCAAATCCAACAATTCTGCCTGTTCCACCAAAAATGATATCAACCATCATGACAACATCTGCAATATTGATTTCTTCATCGCTATTTACATCACAATTTCTGAATTGGTCTTCCGTTGGAACATCTTCTTCAAGTATAAAATCCACAACCTCTAGTACATCATTGATAGT
>CAXCBH010000173.1:0-3608 GCA_963980675.1 uncultured bacterium
AGTAGTTAATGAGAACTGGGTGCTTTTTTTTGAACACGATCCGAATATTCAAGCCTGCACTATTCATCAGGATGGGAAACATTTTAATATGAAAAATTCAGTTATTATCAGTGAATAAAGAAGACGAAAAAGAAAAATTATTTCAGGAAGGGATGAAGCAATACAAAGCCATGGATTATTTTGAAGCTCATGAAGCGTGGGAAGATCTTTGGTCTGATTACTATTTGGAAGACCGAAAATTTGTTCAGGGATTGATCCAGCTGGCCGTGAGTTTTGTGCACATTGGAAATGGGAATATGATTGGTGCGAAAAACTTATTAAGAAAATGTAAAGAAAAATTTAATGAATTCACTGGTGTCCAACGGGGAATCCAAATTAAAATATTATTGAATCAAATTGAAATGGTGCGACTCACATATGAAGGATTGAATGATCCGTCAGAATTTGATTGGGATGTCGTCCCTACATTGGAGTAAAAAATGCCGGAAATCCTATTATTTGTTAAAGATTTTGAATTGGGGTCACGCTTGTCTTCTGTCTGTGTAGATAAGGGAAAAAATGTGGAATTTTCTGATGAAAATACCGATCCAGATTCTTTTCCTGAGCTCGTAAAACTTGCAGTGGTAGATATGGATGAAGCCGTTTTTTCTTCAGTAGGGTTAGTTTCAGAATTGAAACGCCGTGGATTGAAGGTCATTGGAACAATGGCACAAATTAATAATCGAGAGCAATCCAAATTACGGGCTGCTGGGTGCGATGTAATTATTCCACGCTCCAGCCTCATAAAAAATATGCCAAATCTGTTAGACGAATTATTGACTTGAGAGAATCCAAAGTAAAAAAAAAGAAACGAGCAGAAGAAATCGTAACCCGACTTCGAGCTCTATATCCGGATTCAAAATGCTCCCTGAATTATAAGTCTGCCCATGAACTATTAGTGGCTACAATCTTATCGGCTCAATGCACAGATCATCGCGTAAACATTGTAACGAAAGACCTATTTCAAAAATATAGAACACCAACTGATTTTGCATATTGTTCTGTCATGGATTTGGCAAAAGATATTCACTCTTGTGGGTATCATAATCAAAAAGCAAAAAACATCCAAGGCTCAAGTCTAAAAATAGTTGAGGAACATGATGAAATTGTACCGGGTAACTTAAATGAATTAGTTGCTTTGCCAGGAGTGGGGAGGAAAACAGCTAATTGTGTATTAGGAGAAATTTATAATGTGCCATCTATGGTTATTGATACACATATGATCAGAATAATGGGATTATTCAATTTCACCAAAACAAAAGATGCAAAACAAATTGAATTAGAAATGATGGAAATATTTGACGAAAAAGATTGGGTGAATTTGACACATATGGTTATTGATCACGGTAGAGCAGTTTGCATTGCAAGACGACCTCAATGTGGTGATTGTGTCCTAGTCGATCTATGTCCATCATCTTCTGTTTAATTTTAATAAAAACGATCCTACTATTTAACTTTCATATCCTTTGTTCCCGATATAAAATGGCGGTAATTTTGAATTCTAATATTATTTGCAATATACAAATATGTCAAACCCAATTATAACCAAAAAATATCATTTTTGCGCTTCTCACAAATATGGAAACTCGAATTGGTCGGAAGAAAAAAATTATGAAGTTTTTGGGAAAGATTATAATAATCATGGCCACAATTATATTTTAGAAGTGTCAGTGACTGGGCCCATTGACCCAGATTCAGGATGGCTAGTTGATTTGCAAAAATTAAATGTACTAGTAAGATCCAGAATTGTGGATGTAATAGACCATTCCCAGATCGAAAAAGATATAGAGTGGTTCAAAGGGAAACAGCCTTCCTCCGAAAATATTTTGGTTTGGGCATGGAATGAGATTGCCCCAAGGATGGAACAGGGTACAATCCATCGACTTCGACTTGTAGAAACTCATTCAATCTTCACAGATTATTACGGCCCTGAACAATAATGAATTTCAAGGATCGATTTTATTTAATATTGGCGGGGATCTTTATTGCTTCCCTGGTCAGTTGCAATCTGATTTTTCAGAAGTTTTTTACCTGGACACCATTTGGTATTTATACCTTCGAAATATCCGTTGGAATCCTACCATATCCCATAACATTTTTAGCGACAGATCTAATTTCTGAACTTTACGGTAAGAAAAAAGCAGACCAGGTTGTGATTTCAGGATTGATCGCTAGTGTCTTTGTTATGATTATTGTTCTTATTGCAAATGCTGCCCCAAGTACAGGTTGGTCCCCAGTTGATGACGATCTTTTCCAAAAAGTATTTGGACTTCAAGGTATGGCTGTTTTTGCGTCTATGGTTGCTTATCTCTCGGCTCAGTTTATTGATGTAAGGATTTTTCATTTCTGGAAAAAACTGACCAAGGGAAAACACCTTTGGTTACGAAATAACGGCTCAACAATTATAAGCCAGTTTGTTGATACTGCAGCTGTCTTGATATTATTATGTTCAGCGGGTGTAATTGAGTGGAATAGATTCTGGCTGCTACTAGAAAACGGATTTTTGTTTAAGGTACTGGTGGCATTAATGGATACTCCCATCATCTACGGGATAATCTATGCACTGAAAGGCAAAATTGATATTGCACCCTATGAAGAAGGATTAGACTAATGAAGAATTACGATAAACTGAAAAAAATCACCTTATCATTATTAGAAGAGATTGGTGAAGACCCAGCGCGGGAAGGATTAATCAAAACGCCAACACGCGTTGCAAAGGCCTGGGAATTTTTTTCCAAAGGATATGATGAAAATCTGGATGAAGTTATTAATGATGCTGTTTTCCATGAAAATGCAAAGGATATGGTTATTGTCCGGGACATAGAATTTTTCTCACTCTGCGAGCATCATTTACTCCCGTTTTTTGGAAAAGCACACGTTGGATATATTCCAAATGGAAAAGTAATTGGGCTTTCAAAAATCCCACGAATCATTGATATGTTTGCCAGGAGGCTGCAGGTTCAGGAAAGGCTTACGCACCAGATTGCTGAAGCGATTCAGGACGTATTGAATCCCATTGGAGTAGCTGTAGTTATGGAAGGTGTCCATATGTGCATGCAAATGAGAGGTGTAGAAAAACAAAACAGTTTTGCTTCGACAAGTTCCATGCTGGGCCAGTTCAGAAAATCTGCAGAAACAAGAGCAGAGTTTTTAAGCATTATCAGCAAATAAATATTCCAAAAATATCGAGACTTCCTATTATGTTTTCATTTTTAAATATCAGCATTGAAAAATTAAAAAAGGACTATGGCAAAATTTGATCTTGCAATTTTAGGAGGTGGCCCCGGTGGGTATGTGGCGGCAATACGAAGCGCGCAATTGGGACTTAAAACTTGTATTATTGATAAAGATAAGCTGGGTGGCATTTGTTTAAACTGGGGGTGTATCCCAACCAAGGCACTTTTGAAAAATGCAGAAGTATATCATACCATAAAACATGCTTACACTTATGGGATAAAAGTTGAGAATGTATCGGTTGATTTTAAAAAGAATATTCAGCGTAGTCGTGATATATCTAACCGCCTGAGCAAGGGGATCGAATTTTTAATGAAAAAAAATAAAATCACCCA
>CAXCBH010000174.1:0-3592 GCA_963980675.1 uncultured bacterium
AGTTGGTAGAGCAGTGGCCTTTTAAGCCATTGGCCGTGAGTTCGAGTCTCACCCGGATCACTGGAAAAACCCCGTCTATATTGATGGGGTTTTTTAATCTATGTTTAAATGATTGCACTGAATCCCATTCAAAATGAATTTTGTCAATCGCAAACCCTAAGAGCACATCCTTGATTTCAACAACAAGCATTGCCATGCAGTATGGCTCCAAACCACTTTTTGAAGATATTTCCGTCACTTTTTCCAAAGGTAATCGATATGGCCTCATAGGCGCAAACGGATCTGGAAAATCTACTTTTATGAAGATATTAACCGGTGAAGTTGACCCAACTTCAGGAACTGTAAAAATTGATATAAATGAACGTGTTGCCAAATTAAACCAAGACCATTATGCCTATGAAAAAATCATTATTTCAGATTGCGTCATTATGGGGCATAGGGCTTTATGGAAAGTAAAAGAAGAACGGGATAAAATTTATTCACTGCCTAATATGTCCGAAAAAGAAGGAATGAGAGTGGCAGATTTGGAATCTGAATTTGCAGAAATGGATGGTTATATGGCCGAATCACACGCTGGGGATTTACTCTTAGGTGTGGGCATTCCTTTAGAGCAACATGATAAACCTATGAGTTCGTTAGCGCCAGGAATGAAACTTCGTGTTTTACTAGCCCAGGCCTTATTTGGAGATCCAGGTATTTTACTCTTGGACGAGCCAACTAATAATTTGGACATTAATACAATTCGTTGGTTAGAAGAAATATTAAACTCTCGAAATAGTACTATAATTATTATTTCACATGATCGTCATTTCCTAAACAGCGTTTGCACACATATGGCAGATCTCGATTATGGCGAACTTCGATTATACCCCGGAAACTATGATGATTTTATGACTGCATCAACGCAAGCACGAGAAAGGCTCTTTTTGGATAATGCAAAGAAAAAAGCAAAGATTGATGAATTACAATCTTTTGTCAAACGATTTTCTGCAAATGCATCCAAAGCAAAACAGGCAACATCTCGCGCAAATCAAATTAGTAAAATCAAATTAGACGATATTAAAAATTCTAGTCGAGTTTATCCTTTCATTCGTTTTAAACAACATTCCAAAGTTTTCAACACAGCATTGAATGTGAAGGATTTAAACAAAGGATATGACACTCTTTCTGTTTTAAAAAAATTCAATATTTCAATTGAGTCTGGGGAAAGACTTGCCATAATTGGAACCAATGGGATTGGAAAAACAACGCTCCTGAGTTGCTTGGTTAATGATTTACCACCAGACAGCGGCATCATTAAATGGTCTGATAATGCCGTCATCGGATATTTTGCCCAAAACCATAGCCAGGATTTTAATTCAAATATGTCGCTCGTTGATTGGATGGCACAATGGAGTCAAAAGGGGGATGATATGCAAACAATTCGGGGAACCTTGGGCCGCCTGTTATTCACTCAAGATGATATAAATAAACCTGTTCGTGTATTGTCCGGTGGTGAACAACGCCGCATGCTATTTGGGAAAATTATTTTACAACGCCCGAACGTGATTATCATGGATGAACCAACAAATCATTTAGATATGGAATCCATTGAGTCTCTCAACTTGGCATTAAGCGGGTTTGATGGTACGATTATTTTTGTAAGCCATGACAGAGAATTTGTTTCTTCCTTGGCTACGAGGATTATTGAATTAACACCTGAAAAGATTAAAGAACACAGCCGTGGATATGATGATTACCTACATAGTTTGGGCGTTGAATAAAAACACCAAGTAATTCCCTCTATTAAATCATGAATAAAAACCTCGACTAAAACCAGTTTCTATCTGTCCTTTTTTATCAGGACATTAGCCCAAAGTAGAATTATTAATATAAGTTTATTATATTCTAGTAATGAAGAGAGGTCATTATGAAACATATAGTTAATTTTTTATTCGTCATTTCAGCAGTTTCTGCTACAACAATCAACATTCCTTCTGATTACACCACTATCCAGGAAGGTCTTAACGCTTCGGTTGATGGAGACACTGTGCTCGTTGCGCAGGGGACTTATTCCGAAAACCTAATTCTTGCAAATGAGATAGTTCTGGCCAGTCATGCCATATATGATGACCCTGGTTCCGAATGGCTGGATAATGATAACATTAATAATACTATAGTTAATGGTGCCCATAATGGTAGTTGCCTGATTGTTCGTAACGGTGACATTCAACCGACGATTTTTGGATTTACCTTTCAGAATGGGACAGGGACGAATATGGCGGTAACTAAATGTGGTGTTACAAAAACGGACCGATCCGGTGGGGCTATTTTAATCTATAAAGCCTATCCAACGATTAATTACAATCGTTTCATGGATAATGGGATTTCAGGTGATACAGGACAAAATACCGCAAATGGAGGTGCTATCAGTCATTTCGCTGATGATGATGTTGAGTTTGATGAGGATAGGAACCATTCTTCGGATGAATTAACCCCTGTGAATTTTGCTGACTTTGATGCTGTAAGGGATTTTATCTTAGAAAGTGCTCTAGATTCAGATGAATCAAATTCCAGCCGGGATATACCGGGAGAGCTAAATATCCAGAATAATTATTTTGAGGGTAACAGCAGCGGTGATGGTGAGAATTTTTATTCTTTTGGCTATGAAGGGGATATTGATGTGAGTTATAGTGTTTTTGAAGATATAGACTGTGAATCAAATACTGTAAATGAATTTGTACTTAGATCAATAGAAGATGAAGCTAATTATGTTCAAAATGAAATATCCGGCGTTTGTATAGAATCAAATTCATTTTATGTATCTGCTAATGATGGCAACGATAATAACGATGGTACAGAGACCAACCCTCTAAAAACGATCGGACACGCTCTAACGCTTGTAAAAGATGACGGAACTGTTACCACTATTAATCTTAATTCAGGAGTTTACTCACCATCATCAAATGGAGAACATTTTCCAATTGTTCTTTCGGACAATATACACTTGATCGGTGATGAGAGTACGACCACAGTACTAGATGCTGAAGCGAATGCAAATAAAGAAGCAGCTACCATGATCATCAAAGAAGTTGAAAATGTAACAGTAGCTAATTTGACCTTAACCGGTGGCTACTCTGAAGGTCATGGGTGTACTGGAGGCGGAGGGCTTCTATTGACTGCTGATGATATGTTTAACCTTTTTGATGGCGATGGTGGTACTGGAGTAGATGCGATCTCTACCCCATTGATAGAGAATGTAATTATAGAAAATAATCACTCACATAATGGCGGGGGATTATCCTTTTTTAGGACGCATGGTCCGGTTCTGAACAATGTCATCATAAGGAACAATACAGCAACTGCGTTTGGAGGAGGAGTTTTTTCATATGGTGGTGGAATCACAATGAATAATGTTACTGTTACCGGAAATCAAAATATGGGTGAAGGACAAGGTGGCGGTATGATGCTTGCAGGTACAGAAGGAACACTGGATAATATGACCATAACAAATAATACTGCGGTCGGAGCCCATGGCGGTGGAATATGGACCAATAATAGTGGTGGTCCTGATAGCGATGGTGGGTGGACCATGACAAACTCGACCATCAGC
>CAXCBH010000175.1:0-3585 GCA_963980675.1 uncultured bacterium
TAATCCCTTCAACCAGACCGATAAAATCAAGAATATCTTTCACCATTCGTTCACCCCATTGACCACGGGCCTGTGAACTGGATAAAATTTGCCGTAATTGAGAAGTGGTATTCGATAGCTCGCCTACGCTTTTCCGTGATTCTTCCATTTGGGATTTAAGAGCAACTGTATTATCAGACAAACTTTTCAAATCCGTTTTCATTTCTTTTAATGTAGAATCTATCAATTCCTTTTTCTTTCCTAACTCTTTATCCGATTTTCCTACAAGGTCAGAAAATTTAGATTCTGCCAATTTCAAGAATGAATCCAGATTAGCGTCCAGTGCTTCTTTGGAGAGGTTCCCAAAAGCATCTTTTAATTGCTGCTGGCTATCTTGAATTGATTCCATTTGTTTTTGGCGTAAAAACCAAACGGCTCCACCACCTAAACAAGCTCCTAGAATGAATATGATTATTTCTGACATTTGATTATTTTTATAGGGTCAATGCAAAATCATCTACAAGAATCCCGGGACAAGTTGTAGCTCCTAGAGATCGACCGCCATAGGTTTCCACTTCCGGGTTCACACTTGATTTATCTTCAACTTCAAGTAGTCTTTCTCCAAAAAAATTGTAGAAAGAATCATCGAATCGCATCGTTTCAATTGGGGCAACAATTTCACCGTTCTCTACCCAAAAACATGCATACCGTGTTAAACCGGTGATTCGCCCACCAGCGTTGTCACTCCAATTCAAATAATGAATATTAGATAGATAGAGTCCTTTTCCAATTTCACCTACAACATCATTATGGTTTAAACTTCCTGCGGCCATTTTTGGTGAGCGCATATATTCACCTGATTCAGCATTATTGGATTCTACACCATATTCTTTCGCAGACCGGGAACTAACCAAAGTATTCTTCAATTCTCCATTTTCAATCAAAGATAATTTCTCTTGGGATACTTCACCATTAGAATTGAATTTTGGGCAAAATCCTGGAGAAAAATCTTCAATTACAGAGAATTTTGGTGATAAACGAACATCATCATGTCGCATCCGACCAAAGCCACTGCATCCTTGACGTAAAGACGCCTCAGAAATTCCATTCCATGAAAACATGCCTAAAAAATCTGCTACGGCGGCTGATTCAAACCAGGTTCGGTACTCGCCTGTATCGATCTTCACCGGTTTTCTTTCCATAAGAGATAGTTTTTCCCGTGATCGCCTCACATAAGATTCATACTCAGCTTGATGCCAATCATTACCTGCAAATGACCCCTTTACCATTTGATGTTCTGGTGTGACCAAAGAATAATCTAAACTGAATGATTCAGTCTCAAACCAATGTTTTTGACCAAGATTATTTGCATTCCCCCGAAACATTCGGCCATTAGCCCAAATACCTACAAAATCAACACCAGACATAGCCGGTAAAAGTGCATCTACCGCAGTGTCAAATGGAAGACTATCTGCAGTTTTTATTTCATGACTGGAACCAGCATTTTCAGGAAAAACTACAAATGGATCTTCCGGAATTTCTTGTGCTTCTAATCGCATCCGTTCAATTTCAGATTGTCCACGTACAAGATCTGTATCGAAATTTCCCGAGACTGTAAACCCACAATGTACACTTCTATTATTGACAATAAATTTTAGACCCAAGTCTGCATCATCAACCAAGCCGGTTTGGCGAACCGTTGCATGGTTAAATCGAATGAACTGGCTCTTTTCTCCATCAAAAGACAGAATCAGGTTTTCACCATTATTAAGTTTCGAAAAAAGAGAATCACTTAATTGATTAAATATTTTTTCCATAATTAAACACCTCCAAAAATTTGGATATTTTCAAATAAACAGGTTGGAGAAGCATGTCCTACTCTAATGACCTGGTTTGGTTCGCCTTTGCCACAATTAGGCGTACCATAAATACCAAATGTATCTGCATTCCCTACACCTTTCAGACTTCGCCAAAACGGGTTGGAAATACCTCTATAATTAGGATTTTTCACTGTTTTAGTCATTTTTCCATTCTCGATCAATTTCCCATATTCACACCCAAATTGGAACTTGTTCCTATAATCATCAATCGACCAAGATTTATTACTTTCCATGTACACACCATACTCAACTTGAGAAATTAAATCTTCAAATGAAGAATTGCCCGGTTCGAGATTAATATTTGCCATTCGATCAATAGGTGCCCTGTTCCATCCACTGGCACGAAAATTTGCAACACCATTTAATCCTGATCGAATCTGGCTTTCTTGTCCGCCCAAACCGCGAACCAACAAACCATCTTTAATTAAATATTCTTTTGTTGCTTTCAATCCGCCATCATCAAATGCATAAGATGCAAATTCTGATTCCAATGTTGGATCAAAAGTAATATTCATATGTTTAGACCCATATTGCAGTTTTCCAAAATCTTCTAATTTTACAAAACTCCACCCAGCATAATTTCGTTCATCGCCTAGAATTCTATCGACTTCCAGCGCATGACCAATACTTTCATGAATTTGAAGCATCATTTGGTCTGGTGCAATTACCGCATCCATTTCGCCAGTAGGACAATCATCAGCAGACAGAAGCTCTATTGCTTGCTCGCCAATTCGATTCGCATTTGCTAAAATTTCATATTTATCAAAATATTCCATTCCCATTTGCCGACAGGTTCCACGCATGCCGCCAAAAGTTCGAGTCTGCTGATTTGTACCATCTGCGGCTGTAGCACTTAAATCAAATTCAAACATGAGAAAATCTTGATTAATATCACTTCCATTTGAGCTCACAAAACTGAAGGAAGTTTCAATCACCTGACATAAAGATGAAGCACTTACTATTTTATCAGAGACTTTGAGTTCATTGTACGCTTCCAGTAAAATTTTATTCAATTTACCAGCAGATAGTGATTCTCTATCCTTCAAGAATGGAGAAACATACGAACCAGTATGGGATGGGCGTGCAGATTCATCAAATTGGAAGTTTGCATGGCGAGATGCAATGTCTGCCTGTTGGTAAGCCTTTTTAGCCGCAGACGCAATACCAACTGGTGTCATATTTGGTGTGCCATAATAACCAAATTGCCCATTGACCAACACTTCTACCATGATGCCATGTGTAAACGCTCTACCATTTGCCACCGGTACACCATCTCGGATCATCCTTGGTGTATGAGCTTCATACACTTCTCGAAGGCCAACCCATTGGGCCGGCACATCTACAGCGCTTAATAATTTTTTTATATCAATATCTGATTTCATTTTTTTCTCTCAATTAATTATGATTTGAATTCTAAAAAGGGTTTTGGATCATTTTTCAAGGCAGATGTTACTTTCTCAAATGCATCCATCACATCCTGAATATCCTTTTTATCGCCCAAAAGATGATTTTGTTTCAACCAAACTGCTTCTTTTTCTGCAAAGATTTCTGTTTGTGCTAAATTTAAAGATTCATAATCTCGATTCTTTAACCATGGATATTCTTCTTCATTCGTAATAAATAAGGGTTCCCTGTATAGAGGATTATACCCTTTATACGTATAAACACCTTCTGCTTGCATGGCTTTACAAAATGTTTCTCGTGAAATGCTACTAAATTCTGTTTC
>CAXCBH010000176.1:0-3583 GCA_963980675.1 uncultured bacterium
AAGACGAACACATGCCAGATTGCATGGTTGTAAGGCAACCTTTCCCATAAATAAAAAATGATACCAGCCATGTAAAACACACCACCAATGAAAATAAACGAAAGAGAAAATTCAGGAATTTTTACAAACATTTCTTTTATAGCAACCATACAAAGCCAACCCATTGCAACATACAGGATCACAAAAGGTTTTACATACCGATTCTGATAATAAAATTTTAAAATGACCCCGATGATGGCTATAACCCAGACAACAGATAAAATTGACCATCCCCAAATACCTCTCATGCTTACAAGACAAAAAGGGACATAAGATCCTGCAATCAATAGAAAAATTGCAGATTGATCAATTGTTTGAAATATTGCTTTCAATTTCGGCGTTCGTATTGTGTGATAAATGGTAGATGATAAAAATACAATAAGCATTGTAATGCCAAATATACTAAAGCTGACCTGTTCCCAGATTCCACCTTTTACATTAGCAAAATATACCAAAAATATCAACCCCACTGCACTGGCAATGGCGCCGATACCATGGGTCAATATATTGGCAATTTCTTCTTTATCCCAATGAAGTTGTTGATTTGGATTCATAATGAAGGAAAAAACCTAATCAGACCAACATCAAAATAGTAATATTTTTTAATATTATCTCAAGTGTTACAAATATATCAACTCAATTTTTACAAAGTCTATCTATTGCTTCTTTATTGTGGAATAGTCATATTAAATTGATGAATTGGATAAATAAAAATAAGGAAACTCATGCAACGTTTAATTCTCTTTTTCATTATTCTTCTGTTAGTTGGATGCGGTGGAAAATCCCCTGTGAATATCTACGATTCAGAGGAATATAAGAGCCTAACTAAAAAAGAAATTATTGTGGGTGAATCCGTTTGGGTCACCACCTGTTTTCGTTGCCATATGTATGGGAATATGGGCGCTGCATCTGTCCGTAATAAAGTACATTTTGAGCAATTGGCAGCTAAAGGTTTTGATCAATTATATGAGAGTGTCCTGAATGGTATGGAAGGTGAAGAAGGTGTCATGCCAGCAAAAGGTACCTGTTTTTCCTGCTCAGAAGATGATATAAAAAATTCAGTTTATTATATCTTCCATTTGGCCAAAAAAATCCAGGATGCCGAACTGGCTGAAAAAGAAAAAAATATTGAATAATCTTAATTTTTAGAAAGAGGAAATCCTTCCATGGATTCTTCCAGTTCTCTTGCAACAGTCAGAAAGGTTTCCACATCCATTTCCTTTAAATAAACTGCACCATGAACGGCACGAAGGTGAGGATTCTCATTCTGATACCAATAATCTCGGCCTAACATTAATTGCAGATCTTGGTGCTGTTCAACCCAGATCTTTTGAGAGAGATCACAAAAAGGGCCATCCAATTCATAACTGGGAAAAGATGCATCTCTTTGGCTCAAATAACAATTCATAAAAGTAGATCGAATGATGGCCATTGAATTTAACGTTACTGGGACAATCATATCCGCTTCAGCAAGATCAAACCGATACCAAACGTTTCGATATCCCCAAATCCGTAAATGAGATAAATCTGTTTCATCATTCCAGATCCGAACTGCGTCAGCAATAGCTTGTAACACTTTATAATGGGTATCGGGCCCACTCCCTTCCGGGTCAAGCGCTAAAGAAATAACGGTAGGCTTTATTTCCTTTAGTTGTTTCAGGATAGGCAAGACATCTCGATCCCGCTCGGGAGATTCTGTAAAAATATCACCCGTATAAAACCCTAACCGAAGATGATATATATCCTGAACACGGACACCATAATTAGACCAAACCAGTTCTTCCTCATATTCACGAATTATCCCTTTCAATTTTTGGATTTCAATAGAGTTTTTTTCTCCATCATAACAAGCCATTAATTCAGAAATTATAGAATTGATACGGACTCCTAAATCATTTTTATCCTTGATAGGATAAATCTTAATCAAACCACGAATAACTCGATGTGCCAAAGCTCGATTTTGTTCACTTTTGTCTAATTTCGCCAAATTATCTAAATAATGGAAAACGTCCTTATCCCATTTTAATTTATAACCTCCGGAGAAAAAATCAGGAAAATCTGTCATTTGTATTTTTCCCTGCAAAAAGAATTCTAAAGTAAATGATAAAATATTAGTTATAAATCCATTTGTTACGGATGTAAACCCAGAAGTCATATTGACAAAATGATGGGAATTACTGGGTTCTCTAATCAAATGAATAATATGCGGCATCATCCCCAACATTATATCATCATGATGGGGTCCTGTATGGTAATATACCTGATTCGATTCATCTTTTATACCTCGCTGAACTTTTGCATGTATATTCTCTATAATTTCAGACGCTGTACCTTCCCCCAACCCAGGAATAGTTTTACAAAGAGAATCATGTTCAAGGTCATCGAGAGATAATTTTTTTCCGAAGATATTTTTTCTTTTCGCCAGTCGTAGAAGTGCTCTTTGTTTCTTTACATCGTCCCAATTCGAGTTTCCCCAATATTGTTTTTCAGTATCATCAAGTAATTTTGCTGCACCATGAGTCAGGTAAAATCGGCTATTTTCACATCGCTGTAAAACCGTAGCTGGATATTTTACATCAGGCAAATTTTCCAGTGAATATTTCACAATGGATGCTTTCGCTTCCCCCGCAGCCGTAATGATCGCAACTGCATCATCTTTGAAAGTAATGGATGCTAATCCAATAGTGATTACAAGACGGTTCTTGCTGATCTCGATACCGCCTAAGTCTGTTGCTGCGGTGGCTTGTGTTTCAAAGTTTGTTTCCATGAGCCGTGTGGTCGAATTATGATCAGATCCGCGAACATTAAACGCAATATGACCATCAGGACCTATACCGCCCAGGAAGAAACCTATTCCACCCATATTTCGTATCTTTTCCTCATATTCAGTACACCACTGATCAATTAAATAAATGGAATTCTGCTGCACTTTTTCCAATTCAGATTTTGGATCCCTGTAGCGCAGAGTCAAGTCAATCGTGCTATTTGGAAAAATATCTTTCCATTGTTTTGCATCGACCAATGGTATTTCTGCACAATTAATTAACAAAGCATTTTTCCGTGATATTCCAAAACCAGATAAATAAAAATCACTCACATAATTAAAGAAACTGTTATGTTGCAAAGGGTCCATGGGATAAAACTCATCAATTTGCACAAATTTGAGCTGGGATAGGTCCGGTTTTTGATCTATCCCCAGTCCATTTTCTTTCCTGAGATAAACAAGATCTTTGTCATTCCAATTGCTGAGAAAATGATGAGTCCATTTGATAAAGTATTCGGGAGTTTTACCCGTTGGTAGACTAATGACACCTTCCGGGTTCTTAGACACCCATTCTAGAAATCGTAAAGATGTTAAAAACCCAAGATCCGGGAAATTATCAACGATGATATAGGGAATTTTCGTTGTCTGGTTTTGAATATCTTGTCGTTGAAAAAATCGTTTTTCAACAGGTGACCAATTATTTTTTGTCATAAAATATTATTTACTTTAATTATATCGGATTAATCTTATAAAACATAACACCATCGAATTTTGGCTCAC
>CAXCBH010000177.1:0-3533 GCA_963980675.1 uncultured bacterium
ATTAAAACAGGACCTTCATTATACAGAATCATTTGGTCTCCCAAAGCCAGGCTGGAATATTCAGTCCTTAAACCGTTTAATAAAGAAAAAGTTTTTTTCAATTCGATTTCATTATCTGAAATATTGAATCTCATCATTCGTCGATTTCCCGGGTCTCCTTCTCCCATCAATGCAATTTCTTCTCCATAATAAATAATAGGAATACCCGGTTGCGATATATTAAATGCATGAAAGTTTGCCATTTTAGAGTAGGTGGATATATGGCGTATCTTTCCAACCGGATTATCAAATGATCTTGCGGTCCCATTATCACTGAATTCAATCTGGCCATCTGCATAGCCTGAAAATCTAAGCTGATCGTGACTACTGGTTATATTACCCATCAAATGAATTGGACCAAATGTGCTTCTGTTCTCTGCTATAACATCCCCTAGATCAGAGAAATTTGGCTGATCAGAGCTAAAAACTCCTCGTGAATTAAAGTAAATACTGAAATTGAATTGCGCATCCAATTCTGCAGGGTTAACATAGGAACCAATCAATTCATCCGATCCAAAAGTTTCTCCAATTTGATAAATATTTTTTTCAGGAAATTGTATTTTTGCTGATCTTGTAAGAGATTTCCAAAATGAATGGGGAACATGTTTCACCGCATCCTGCCGAAATCCATCAAGATCATATTCTCCCATCCACCACATTGCATCTTCTACCACTTGATTTTTAGCAACAGGTGCGGATTGGAAATCAAATGAAGGAAGGAATTCATCAAACCAAGTTGTAAGACGGGTATCTCCATCCCATTGTCGAATATTCAGCCGACCATCCGGAAGATTGACAGTCCCGAACCAATTCTTATGATCCCTTATATATGGATGATCTTGGTGGACATGGTTTGAAACAAAATCCAAAATAACTTTCGTCCCTGTTTGATGAGCAGATTTTACAATGCTGTTAAATTCTTCACTTTTTCCAAATCTTGGGTCAATTTTTCGTGGTTCAACCGGCCAATAACCGTGATAACCAGAAAAGGTCCTATTTGGTGGAACCCATTCCACCCAACTGCTGTCCGGTTGTTTTTGAATAGGAGAAATCCATAATGTATTCACTCCTAGGTCTTTAAAATATCCTTCATCCAGTTTTTGTTGAATCCCAGCAAAATCACCACCCATAAAATTGGCCAATTCATGAAGTATTGGATTATGGATTGGTTTATTATTTAATGAATCTCCATCCCTAAACCGATCCACCATTATGTTATAAATAATGGCGAAATGCCAATCATCAGAATTAGATGACAATGGCTCTCCATTACGAATTATTGTTTGATTCTCAGGAATCATACGCCCTTTGGAATCCCGTCCAAATATTCTCAAAAGCCCTTCCTTAACTCCAGAAATATTAACCTTTACCCCTCCACCAGATAATAGATCAACAATATCAGCATGAAGTTCTTTATTGTCCAACAAAACAATCCAATCCTGAGGTGATGCCCCGTCATTCGACGGTAAATATTCAAAATGTAGCCAATTCCCTTTATGATTATTTTTTACTAGCATACCCGGTTCTGTAATATTTTGATCTCTTAAATCTAAAATAGAGTTCCAACCACCAATATTATTTGAAATGAAAACAGGATTTTTTAGATCAATTTCTTCGGTACCATCTACCACAAATTTATATTCATGCTTTTTGGGGGACATAAAAACCGTCCGGCTAAATTGATTTCCACGTTTTAGTAATGGCAGCGCAGACCGTGACCAATCATTAAATCCACCCATAACAACCACCGTGTTTGCTTTTTCAGATTCAAATGAAAAGGTATGTCTAGCCATAAACTCATATTCAATTAAAATATGAATGGGTTGCCCATCTGCAATTAAGGAAATATTTTCGAACCCGGATGTAACAGAAGAAGCATTTATTATTAATTGGTTACCCAATAATGAAATATGTTGTAATGATTCATTGAACAAGAGACTGACATTTTCATTCCTAAAATAATTAGAAAGATCAAATGTTTTCTCCTCACCCATTTTCACTTTCAAAACCGGAATTGGATAAAGAGGATCCATTGCAGTGTGAAATTCACATGCAACAAATATTAAAAGAGAAAGTGAGAGAATGTTTTTAACCCGAATCATTAGTTGTAATTTAGTAACTCTATTTAGAGTTGATAAATAATAATCATCCCAACAATATGAATAATTTGATAAAAATATTTTACACCATTTCGTTAATCATTATGATAAGTTCCTGTATGCAACCTGTAAAAAAACTTGGCCTGAGCTATGGCGCTTTCCTGAGACCAGGAGGCATTGAATTCAAAATCTATGCACCATCTTCTGATAGAGTAATACTTATAATCTTTGAAAAGGTAGATGATAAATCTGGCTCTGAATATCCAATGGAAAAATTAGAAAATGGTGATTGGACATACTTTTTAAAGAATGCATCATTGGGTACTATGTATGGTTACCGACTCACAGGACCATGGAATGATGAAAATGTAATTGTGGCAGATCCATATTCTAAAGCAACTGTCACACAAAATAATTGGCGACATGTCGCAAAATCATTGGTCATTAACGCCTATTTTGATTGGGAAAGTGATACATGGACAAATATCCATCCTCGAGATCTCATAATATATGAATCTCATGTTCGAGACATGACTGTTCACAATTCTTCCAATGCTACCGCGAAAGGTTCCTATCTCGGATTTATTGAAAAAGATCAAAATGGTGGTATCGAACATTTAAAATCTTTGGGTGTAAATGCAGTTCAATTCCTACCCCTTTGGGATTTTGCAAATTTTGAAATTCCATATAAACAGGATGCCGATGGGATGTATAATGATTGGAATCCATATGAGAGAAATCATTGGGGTTATATGCCGACATTTTTCATGGCGCCAGAAAGTTATTATGCAACTGATGGCACCGACGAACCCAATGCCTGGAATGGAAAAGATGGTCGCGCTGTGACTGAAATGAAAGAAATGGTGAAATCCCTACATAAAGAAGGAATGGCAGTTATTTTGGATGTAGTGGTAAACCATATTTCCAATTATGATTGGCACCCGTTGAAATATATCGATAAAACCGTCTATTTCAAATTGGATGAACAAGGTAATTTTCTCAGCCAATGTTGCGGGAATTTATTGGCATCCGATCATCAACCTGTCCGCAACTATATCATTGAAAGCTTGAAATACTGGATGACGGACTACCATATTGATGGTTTCCGATTTGATCAGGCTCACCTCCTTTCAGCTGAAACGGCAACATTTATTATAGATGAATTAAAAAAGATCAATCCAAATGTGATCATTTATGGCGAGGCTTGGAACGACAGAGAAGCCGAATTTTCAAAAATGGGCTGGGGATCCTTTAACGCCAAGTTCAGGGACGTACTTCGTGGCGACCTTCATAATTATGATGAAAAAGGATTTCTATTCGGGAATTTCAGGGATAGTGAATCGTTGAAAAATCTTCATTCCCTTATTCTAGGCACGCCCGATATTTATCAAACAC
>CAXCBH010000178.1:0-3482 GCA_963980675.1 uncultured bacterium
AAACAATAACAGTTTCGAGTTTCTCATTTCATTTTTCAAATTGTAAAAGAATTATCTTTTGGAAACCCGTAAGCGGTTAATGGCCCGCATTAAAGATGCTTCAATTCGAGCTTCATCCATTTCCGAATCTTTGTCAGATTTGCGTCGCGTAGCCCGTTCTAAGGATTTTTCTGCGCGATCCGCATCAATTTCGGATACCGTCTCCACCGATTCAACCAAGAGTTTCATCTTATCTTTCATTATCTCTGCAAATCCACCACTTGTTGCCAAGAATTCATCTTTACCTTTTCGCGTAATTTTGATTTCCCCAACAGTCAAGGCAATGATTCCTTCGCGATGGTTTGCCATAACTCCAAATGAACCATCTAATCCAGAACAACGTACATAACTCACTTGTCCTTGATCAAGTTCACGAATCGGCGTCACAATTTCAAGTTGGAATTCACTCATTAGGCAACAGATTTCTTATGCTTTTCAAAAGCTTCATCCAAAGTACCAACATAGGCGAATGTATTTTCCGGTAATTCATCAGCATCACCATTCAGGATTGCTTCGAAACCTGAAACTGTATCTTCCAGACTCACATATCGACCGGGCGTTCCGGTGAATTGTTCAGCTACAAAGAAAGGTTGGGACATAAATTTCTGGATCTTACGTGCTCGTGCAACTATGATCTTATCATCATCGGATAACTCGTCCATACCAAGAATAGCAATAATGTCCTGCAGGTCTTTGTACTGCTGGAGCACGGACTGTACATGACGTGCCACACCATAATGACGCTCGCCAATAATTCGTGGATCAAGAATTCTTGATGTTGAAGCTAGAGGATCCACAGCAGGATAAATTCCCAATTCTGCAATTTTTCGTTCAAGAACCGAGGTGGCATCCAAGTGGGCAAACGCTGTTGCCGGTGCCGGATCTGTCAAGTCATCCGCAGGCACATAAACAGCCTGAACTGATGTAATTGAACCTTTTTTTGTTGAAGTGATTCTTTCCTGTAAATCTCCCATTTCAGTAGACAGTGTTGGCTGATATCCCACTGCAGAGGGCATACGACCCAACAGTGCAGACACTTCCGAACCAGCCTGTGTGAAACGGAAAATATTATCAATAAATAATAGAACATCACGGCCTTCTTCGTCCCGGAAATATTCCGCCATTGCCAAACCACTTAATCCTACACGAAGACGTGCTCCTGGCGGTTCATTCATTTGGCCAAAAACCATGGTTGTTTTATCAATCACACCGGATTCGGTCATTTCGTTGTAAAGGTCGTTCCCTTCCCGAGTTCGCTCACCTACACCGGCGAATACGGAAAAGCCACCGTGTTCGGTAGCGATATTCCGTATTAATTCCTGGATCAACACTGTTTTACCAACACCTGCACCACCGAATAATCCAGTTTTACCGCCTTTTGTATAAGGCTCCATGAGATCCACAACTTTGATACCTGTTACAAGTGGTTCCGTTGATGTTGAAAGATCTTCGTGATTCGGAGCTGATCGGTGAATTGGATATTTCTTTTCTGTGACACATTCACCTTTTTGGTCAATTGTATTTCCCAGAACGTCAAATAAACGACCTAATGTATTTTGGCCTACAGGTACCGATATGGGTAATCCCGTATCTTCAGTAACATGACCGCGAACCAGTCCATCTGTGGAATCCATGGCCACTGTACGAACAACGCCATCCCCAAGATGCTGCGCAACTTCCAGAACCAAGGTTCCTTCTTCTCCGCGATCAACATTTAATGCATTATAAATATCCGGGAGATGGCCGTCTTCAAAAACGACGTCAACCACCGCACCCATTACTTGTGAGATTTTTCCATTCATTGACATAAAATGGTGTCCTTTTAAGGTTAAGCTAAAGCCTCAGCGCCACTAACAATCTCAAGCATTTCTGTTGTGATGGCAGCTTGGCGGGCTTTATTGAATTCTAATGTTAAGTCCTTGATCATATCCTGAGCATTTGTGGTTGCATTTTCCATAGATAACATCCGGGCTGCCTGCTCACTGGCATAAGATTCAAGTAAATATTTCCACATCTGAACATTCAGATGTCGTGGAATCAATGATGATACCAACTCTTCTTTGGATGGCTCATATAAGCGATCGTGAGTCACACCATTTTTTTCTTCATAGATAAGGGGAAGCAGCACTTCAGATTTAACTTCTTGTTGCCCTACATTAATGAAGTAATTGTACACCACATGGATCTCATCAACCTTACCACTGGTGAAATGCTCAATAATACTTCGGCCGATAGTTATGGCACTATTAAATTCCATATCAGCCCAGAAATCAACATGACTTTTAATAATATTGTATTCGCGACGCTTGAAATGGTCACGGGCCTTTTTCCCGATGCAGAATAGATCCACTTTTTCTTTGCCAAAAGAATCAATTTCTTTTTGTGCAACTTTCAACAAGTTTGTATTGAAAGCTCCAGCCAATCCACGATCTGCAGAAACAACCACATAAGCTTTTCGCTTTACATCCCGAACGTCGAGTAATGGAAGTCCATCTCGATCAATATCTGGTAATAAATGCTGGATTACCTCTGCCAATGAATTACTATAGGGGCGTGATTCTTCCATTCGTTCCTGAGCACGGCGCATCTTGGCAGCCGCCACCATTTTCATGGCTTTAGTCACCTTTTGTATACTTTTCACCGATTTTATTCGGTCTCGAATGTCTTTAAGGTTAGCCATAAATTATTCGGCGTTGAATCCTGCTTTGTAGTCTACAATTGCTTTTTCAAGTGTACCTACATTTTCATCGGTAATCTTACCCTCATTCACAATTGAAGCAAGTGAATCTGCTGAATTAGCATCCAAATATTCCAACAATCCTGTTTCAAAGTCTGAAACTTTATCCGCTGGAACATCATCCAGATGTCCTTTGGAAGCAGCAAAAATAATAGCCACCTGTTTTTCAACATCCATGGGGACATACTGATTTTGTTTTAAGATTTCAACCATCCGTTCTCCCCGGGTCAATTGAGCCAAGGTTGCTTTATCCAAATCAGATCCGAATTTTGCAAATGCTTCCAATTCACGGTATTGTGCCAAATCTAGACGGAGCGTTCCCGCAACAGATTTCATCGCTTTGATCTGTGCATTTCCCCCAACACGTGAAACAGAAAGGCCTACATCAATAGCCGGGCGAATTCCGGAATTGAATAAGTTTGTTTCCAAATAGATCTGTCCATCCGTAATGGAGATTACGTTAGTGGGAATATAAGCAGAAACGTCACCTTCTTGAGTTTCAATAATAGGTAATGCTGTCAGGGATCCACCACCCAAATCATCCGATAATTTGGATGCGCGTTCGAGCAACCGACTATGGAGGTAAAAAACGTCACCCGGAAATGCTTCACGTCCCGGTGGCCTTCTAAGCACCAAAGACATCTGGCGATAGGCAACAGCTTGCTTTGACAAATCATCAAAGATAATTAAAGCTGATCTTCCTGTA
>CAXCBH010000179.1:0-3481 GCA_963980675.1 uncultured bacterium
GATTTCTCATCATCCGCAGGAATGGTTCATTCAGTGGCAGAAGGGGACAGTGTTACTGTTACTGGAACAGTGGATGAATATTACAACTTAACAGAAATTGTTGATGTAACGGAAGTTATTATTCATGGTCCAGCTGTCAATATGATCAGCCCTGCTGTTGTTACGCCCGGGCAGATTATGACCGGAGGATCTGAAACTGAAGCTTACGAAGGATGTTTGGTAGAAATAGATAATGTTACTGTTGATAATGCGGATCTTAATAATGGTGAATGGTCCGTTACAGATGGAACAAATTCTGTTCGTGTAGATGATATTTGGGATTATTATTATTTCCCTGAAAGTGGACAGGCACTGGCTGAAGTTGTAGGCGTTATGACCTATACATATAGTGATGCAAAACTTGAACCCAGGTTGGCACGGGATGTGGTTGAAGCAGATGGTGCCCCTGTAAGGTTACAGCGTATTCAACAAGTGTTGTATAGTGACCTAATGAAGGCTGGTGAAGATGAAGAATCAGATATGTCCTATATGGTGGATGAAACAGTAACTATAGAAGGTATCGTAACTATGCCATCAGGCTTAAGTTATGCCGGTGCTGGTGTGAAATTCATTTTTGCGGATGTACATGGCGGTCCTTGGAGCGCAATTTTGTCTTATGACCCGGATAGTGCTGCTTTTCCAACACTTTTCGAAGGCGATTTAATTCAAGCTACGGGTTACATAGATGAATACTCAACAGGGCCTGCGAACATGACAGAATTATTCATTACTGAACCGATCAATATTATTGACTTTGAACAGCCTTTACCTGCTATAGATACGGTTAATACCGGTGATCTACTCTGGCCAACGGAAGCAGAACAGTGGGGCAATGTCATGGTTCGTATAGAAGACGGTATTGTAACTAATAATGATCTCCAGTATGAAGTTTTTGCTGTTGACGACGGTACAGGATCTGTCTTGGTGGATGATGATTCTGACAGTATAGCTACCTATTTTGAAACCGTGGGACCACCTCCGGTGGGTTCGCTGGTACAATCTATGGAAGGGTGGCTCTACCATCACTATGGCAGCAACGCTGATTCTACGGCCTACAAGCTTTGTCCTCTTTATGTGGAAGACATTGAATTTGGTTCAGGTCCACCATCCATAACCGGATTGTCCCGAGAGCCCTGTGCACCAACAGCCAGTGATAATGAAGTAGCTGTTTCCTGTGTGATCTTAGATAATTCTACGATTTCCGAGGCTTTAGTCCACTATTCTATTGATGGAGGAGATTATACTCCTGTTGCAATGACTTCAGCTGATGATTCCACCTTTACAGGTGTTATACCTGTGGCTAATGATAATACGGTATACTATTACATCACAGCAACGGATGATGGTGCAGACCAGTCCGAGGCAAAAACCAGTGTATATCCAAATAATACTGATCATGACCAGCTTGGATTCCATGTATCAGATAATCTAACAATCGGCATGGTTCAGGAAACTCCTTGGCCATCAGGAAATACATTGTATGAAGGTTGTACTGTAACACTCACGGGTGCTGTAACTGCTGACACAGCTCAATATACCAGTGGCTATAGTTCCTATGCATTTCAGGATGGTACGGGACAATGGAATGGCCTTGTATTTGATACTGAAGAAATGGCGATAGTCACCCGAGGAGATGAAGTCTCAGTGACTGGTTTGGTTACGGATAATGATCCAGACTGGGTATTTAAATTTGGTGGAAACACGCGCCTTATTAATGCAACAGTTACGGTAACATCAACTGGAAATGATTCGCCTGCTCCAACAGCGGTCTCTACGAGCGATCTAGCACAGACAGCCGAAGAAGTGGAATCCTATGAAGGTGTTTTAGTGAAATTGGATAATGTTACCATTTCTGCTGTTAACCAATACGATTGGGCTATAACAGATGCATCTGGCATGGAAGCATTGATTGATGAAGATATGGGAACAATGGGTGCAGGTATTGCCATGAGTGAACTTGTTGAAGGGCAGGAACTATCCTATATCATGGGAATCTTCAATTACAGTTTTGGGACTTACAAAGTTCAAATTCGTGATGTGGCAGATTTAGGTACTACCGTTGGTATTGATGATAATGTAAAAGTAAATCCCTACGAGTATGCACTTCATGATAATTTCCCAAATCCATTCAACCCTGAAACCCAGATTCGGTTTTCTCTTGGGGGCCGGGAAAATGTCAAACTTGTCATCTATGATATCATGGGTCGTCAAGTTAGGACACTTGCTAACGGTGACTCTTTTAATTCTGGATTCCATGTTTTGAATTGGGATGGAAGAGATAACATAGGCGAGAAAGTTGCTACAGGTATGTACATTTACCGGATCAAGGCCGGTGATTTCATCGCAGACAAGAAGATGCTTTTGGTTAAATAACTTATCAATAGAGGGCGGGAAAATATTTTCCCGCCCTCAGCTGCTCCACATGCGCCTTTATACTTTAATACTTTCATTTTTTATAATTATCAGTTTATCCTGCAGTCGATGGGAATATGATGATCCATCTATTCAAGTTGAATCTGTTTCACCCGAAACACATTTAAGCTTGGTAGCATTAGATACTATTTGGGTTGCACCTCAAATAGACCAAAATGGAGATACAACACTATTTTATATAATCAATTATTTTGATTCATCTTTTGTGATTATTGATTCCATGTGGATTATTGATTCAACCAATCAGGACAACTCCTATTGGGTTTATGATACAAGCAATTTTATGTGGTGGGGGACGGATCTCTCTGGTGAAGATCATGGTTTTGAAACAGTTTCACTTTTTGATACATCAGCATTTCATACAATCACAACGAGTAAACAGGAATTAAACTGGTGGGGCGATGACCCCGATGGCGATATTGTTGGGTATTACTATCGATGGAATACTGATTCTGATTGGATATACACTGAAGAAGAAGGTGGAATATTTTATGTTCCAATTCGAACAGAATTAGATATTTTTTCATTTGAGATAAAAGCCGTGGATAATGAAGGGAATGAAGATAATACACCAGCAAAATTAGTTGTGCCTATTCAAAATTCATCCCCACAAATAACATTTCGATATTTATCTAATCCACAAATTTCCGATATTGGGGGCGATACAAGTTTTACATTTCCAACTCGAACATTTATCTGGGATTTATATGATCAGGATGGGAATGAAACAATTACTGATATTTTTTATACATTGAATGATACTTGTGACACTTGCTGGGTTCGTTTGGCTGGGGATATTAACAGTATTACCTTAACCAATTTAGATCCGGGACCAAATTCAATATATTTAAAATGCAAAGACATTGCCGGGGCAGAAAGTGGTAGGATCCAATTCCCTGATTCCACAATGCCGGACAATGCTCAAGTTTGGTGGGTGAAACCATTGCTTGGTGATGTACTCATCGTTGATGATTACCCATTAGATAATTCAAATAATGCACTCAACTGG
>CAXCBH010000180.1:0-3448 GCA_963980675.1 uncultured bacterium
CAATAATCGATTTCCCGCCCAGAAACGAAATGGATAGCCATCATATTTCCCGCTGTGTTGACGATACTTTTCACCATCAAAAACACCCACGGAATTTTGGACCCATTTCAGCCTTAGATTATCGGTCAAACCAGGACTTATGATCAAATGGTCATAAACCATGTCCTTCCCGCTATATTTATAAGTACTACCTTCATTATTACGATGCCAAGGTTTCATGACATTCCATAAAATACTCTCTCCCTTTCCAACTTGATCCAAATCCATACTTGCACCCAGATGAACAGATATGGATGGATCAATTGGTTCGTCATTGAGATCACCCATTATTACAATTTCTGAGTAACCATCCTTAACTAGTATTGATTCAACTTTTTTTCTTAATGTTTTCCCTGCCGCAGCCCGGAGGGGAATTGATTTTTCAGCACCACCATATTTAGAAGGCCAATGATTTACAAATAGATGGAGATCCGTTTGGGCGAATATTGCCTTCACATAAAGAATATCCCGCGTTGGACGACCGGTAGGTAAAGTCACAGTGACCGGTTCTGAATGTGTTACGGTTAATTTTTTTGGATCATATAGGAGCGCAACATCAATCCCGCGGTTGTCCGGAGAATCATAATGAATGATTTTATAATCACGGGCGACTGCGCTATCCAATTCTTCAAGAACGAATCGATTCTCTATTTCACACAACCCGAGGATATCCGTATCTAAAGCATCTATCACTTCAGCCATATTTTTCAGCTTCAGATCGTAGATCTCCTGGGTGACATTCTTTTTTCCGTCAATGGCAAATTCATTGTCATTGGTATGAGGGTCATCTAACAAATCAAATAAATTCTCTACATTCCAAAATGCAATTTTTATAGTCTCACCTGAAACATTTGTAATCATAAGAAAGAGAACAAATGTTATAAGTTTTAGTTTTTGGTAAAGCATATATATTCCTAGTTTTCCTAATAACTCGTTATGGTCAAAAATCAGTGGGATTAAGTTAGGAAAATGATAATCATATTTTTAATATTCTCCCATAAATTATTTTCAATAATCTTGAGTTTAATATAATGGAAACTGGTAAAGAATTTAGTGCACTCCTTCAAGTCCTTGCTGGGGAGCAGCAAATTATCCAAAGGACAGATCAAAAAGCATTCACTCTCCTTTCAATTCTGGGTGTATTCATGGTCTTTTTTATTGTCCATTTTCCAAAAATCCAATTGACCGCATTGATCTTTACGCTAATGATGATTTATTTCACTGCAGCTATCGGCACAATTTATAGTCTTGTCCGCGTCATTGTTCCACGAGTTCAAAAACGAAAAGTAAAAACGGTTAAAGAAGAAGTTGAAAAATCTGAAGTAATTAATCCAACATTTTTTGCTGGCATAAGCCAGTTCAAGTCGCCAGAAGAATATGCGTTTTATTTAAAATCTATTGCTAGTGATGATGAACAACTTTATCAAATGTTTGCTTCCCAGGTTTTTTCATTAGGAAATATTAATTTGGTGAAAAATGAAAATGTCCGCAAATCAATTTTCTTTTTTATTACTGCTATAGTCTCTGAATTATTGATTATTATGTCCATGGCTTACGCTAGAGCATTACCTTTCCTCTTTCCCAACGGATGAGATATTTGACATCGATAGTTACCCTTCTGTTATTACTAACAGGTTGTGTTCCACAAGGTAATGCCGGGCCTCAGGGGCCACCAGGTAAAGATGGCGCTACAGGATTAACAGGCAAACCGGGAATTCAAGGAATGACGGGACCAATGGGCCCTGCCGGTTCAAGCGTCCCTGCAAATCAATTAAAAAAAGTAGAAGATTTTTTGGCTCAAAATAATGAATCTTCAAATGAACACATTGTGGCCATTGCGTCTTATACTTTTGGCCTAGCCCCACGGATTACAGGGTTTTGTTTTTTAACAAGCCATGGTCGAATTTTCAAAATGGAAAATAAGAACACACAAGTCCTGGGTGAATCCATAACCCTGGTGGGAAAGATTTCGGATCACCAAGATTTTATTTCATTATCCCGTATCGCTTATGGCGAAGATATTAAACAATATTTTGTTGCAGCGACAAAATCCGGAATGGTTTTCACTACAGATGATCTAAAAACCTGGAAATCACAAGGTAATATTTCCCTAAAATAAATTATTTGAAACTTTTGTTACCCTTTGGATGTAGCATTAGAAAGGGGCAGGCAAATATCCCTGTAACACTCTTGTTACTTCCTCCTTGGTTCGGCCGCGTCTGCTCCTTTTTTATATTTTTTCAAAATAACCTTCCCCCTTTGTTACCGTTCGAATTGTTTGAATCAATTCATTCAAGTTTCCAGATTGTACCTCAATATTCCATTTTAACAATTCCCCACTTTGATCATCTATGATTTTCCCTCCTAAGCGGGAAATAGATTGGGCGAGATCTCCATAAAAGTCCATGGGAGAAGTAATGGCATACCTTTCCATCTTTATCCATTTTTTACAGGATGCTTTTCCAATTAATTCTCTAGCAGAATTCCCATAAGTATCAATTAAACCGCGTTTCCCAAGCTTTGTCCCACCAAAGTATCTGATGACAGCCAAGCCACAATTCACAAGGCCCTTTTTCTTCATGGCATTAAGTATTGGTAAACCTGCTGTACCGGAAGGTTCACCGGCATCGGATGAGTTCTCTTCTAACTGATTTCCTGTATAAATTCGATATGCCCAGCAAACGTGGGAGGCATCGTGGTATTTCTTTCGTAGCTCAGATAGCCATGATTTGAACTCACTAACATCATCATATGGGAAAATGATGGAAATAAATTTGGATTGCTGTTCTTTGAATGTATGGGTCTGTGGTTTGGTAGGTACAACAAAACTCATTTTTTTCGGAAAGATAATCTGACTGGTATTCCATTAAAATCAAAATGTTGTCGGAGTTGATTTTCAATATACCGCTGATAGGATGTTTTTACCAATTTGGGATGGTTTAAATACAGTGCGATTACGACAGGGGACCGACTCACTTGAGTGGCATATTTTATCTTGATAATTTTCCCCTGTTCAGCAGGAGGTGGGTTTTTGAAAATGATCTGATCCAATGCATCATTCAATTTACTAGTCAAAGTTAAATTTTGGCTACGATCGTACACTTCCCAAGCAGTTTCTAATACTTTATGGATTCGTTGTTTTGTCAACGCCGAAATAAATAATAGTGGATAATGGCCCATTGACTTAAACTGATAACGGATCTCGTCCTTAAAATCGTTCATTGTTTGTGTTTCTTTTTTAATAAGATCCCATTTATTAACGACAAAGATGAGCCCCTTCCCTTTATCAATTACAAAATCCACAATGGATTTATCCTGCTTCCCGAACCCTTTTTCCGCATCAATGAGAACCAAAACAACATTTGCTTCTTCAATAGCATTTTGGGTTCGTACTGTTGAATAATACTCA
>CAXCBH010000181.1:0-3415 GCA_963980675.1 uncultured bacterium
TTTGAAGACACAGGAAATGAAATTCCTGTCATGGTTTCTGGAACAATCACTGATGCAAGTGGACGTTTACTTTCGGGTCAAACTGTAGAAGCATTTTGGCATTCAATTCGACATATGAATCTTTTGGCCGTGGGACTGAATTGTGCTTTGGGAGCAGAACAGATTCGCCCTTATGTGGATGCGTTTTCTCAAATTGCAGATACAAATGTTTTGGTTTATCCAAACGCTGGGCTTCCTAATGAATTTGGTGGTTATGATGAAACGCCAAATCAAATGTCAGGGTTTCTCCAGGAATTTTCTGAGTCAGGATTGGTGAATATTGTGGGTGGGTGCTGCGGAACAACACCAGACCATATATCAGCCTTTTCAAGATCAGTTGCTGGGATTACGCCACGATCAATCCCGGAAGTTGAACCGTTGACAAAATTGAGTGGTTTAGAGCCCTTGGTCATTCGCCCTGATTCCAATTTTATTAATGTGGGCGAACGAACCAATATTACTGGGTCTGCAAAATTCAAAAAATTGATCAAAGAAAACCAATACGATGAAGCTCTGATTGTAGCTCGCCAACAAGTGGAAAATGGTGCACAGATCATTGATGTAAATATGGATGAGGGATTGATTGACTCGGAAAAAGCAATGGAAAATTTTTTACGATTAATTGCTTCGGAACCAGAAATTTCCAAAGTGCCTATAATGATTGATTCTTCTAAGTGGAGTGTTATTGAAACTGGTTTAAAGAATATTCAGGGCAAGGGTGTGGTGAATTCCATTTCCTTGAAAGAAGGAGAGGAAGAATTCATCAAGCACGCATATTTAGTCAAAAAATATGGTGCATCGGTTGTCGTTATGGCATTTGATGAACAGGGCCAGGCGGATACCTTTGAGCGAAAAGTAAGTATCTGCCAAAGGGCTTATGCATTATTGACTGAAAAAGTTGGACTAAGACCGGAAGATATCATTTTTGATCCCAATATTTTTGCTGTAGCAACAGGAATTGAAGAACATAATCAATATGGGAAAGCCTATATTGATGCTGCAAAAACGATCAAGGAAAAAATGCCCCTCGTTCATGTCAGTGGTGGCCTAAGTAATCTTTCATTCTCATTCCGGGGGAATAATGCAGTTCGTGAAGCCATGCATTCTTGTTTTCTTTATCATGCTATCCAAAATGGAATGGACATGGGAATTGTTAATGCCGGTCAATTAGTTGTTTATGACGATATTGATCCAGCATTTCGTGATGCTATCGAAGATGTTTTATTCGATCGTCATCCCGATGCCACGGACCGATTAGTGGAATTGGCTGAAGGGTTTATTGGAATCAAGCAAGAGAAAAAATCGAATAATGAGTGGCGATTATTACCAACCCAGGAAAGATTATCTCATGCCTTGGTTGAAGGAATTGACAAATTTATTGTGGAAGATACTGAAGAGGCTAGGATTCAATTGGATCGCCCTATTGATGTGATTGAGGGACCATTAATGGATGGGATGAATCGCGTTGGAGATTTGTTTGGCTCGGGTAAAATGTTTCTCCCACAAGTGGTAAAATCAGCCCGGGTTATGAAAAAAGCAGTTGCCCATTTGATACCATTTATCGAGAAAGAAAAAGAAGAGAAAGGGCTTGCTGATATTTCCAATGGAACCATTGTTTTAGCAACAGTAAAAGGGGATGTTCATGATATTGGAAAAAATATTGTAGGCGTTGTTTTAGGCTGCAATGGATATAATATTATTGATCTCGGAGTTATGGTCGCAGCAGACAAAATATTATCTGAAGCAAAGAAATCGAATGCAGACATCATTGGTCTTTCTGGCCTCATAACTCCAAGCTTGGATGAAATGGTTCATGTAGCATCAGAAATGGAAAGGCAAAAATTTGAAGTGCCATTATTGATTGGTGGTGCTACTACAAGTCGCAAACATACCGCGGTCAAAATAGAAGAAAAATATAGATCTTCCGTTATTCATGTTATTGATGCCAGCAGATGTGTGGGAATTGTAAGCAAATTATTAAATCCAGATCATAAAAATGAGCTGGTAAATAAAACAAAAAATGAATATCAAACAATTCGTGAAACTTTTTATCAAAATCAACAAGAATTAAAACTTTTGCCGTTAAATGAGGCTAGAAATAGAAAACCTAAGTTGGCTTATAATCCGGTTCAACCACAAAACCCCGAGATTCAAAAGATTGAATTAATATCTTTAAATGAGCTAAAGGATTATATTGACTGGTCACCTTTTTTTCATGCGTGGGAATTTAAAGGTACCTATCCAGAAATTTTAAATGACTCTGAAAAAGGAGTCGAAGCGGGAAAACTTTTTAATGATGCTCAAAATATGTTGGCATCTCTTATCGAATCAAAATCATTAACAGTCAAGGCAGTGTTTGGGATCTTTCCTGCTCAATCGAAAGAAGAAGAAGTACATTTAATAAAAAATGATATTACGTTTAATTTTCCCCGTCAATTGATAGATAAAGGGAATAGACCTAATTTTTGTCTAGCTGATTTTATTTCTCCAAATGGCGATGATCATATTGGGTTGTTCGCTGTTACGGCTGGCCATGGATTAGAAAAACTGGTTGAGCAGTTTGAATCAGACCACGATGATTATAATGCTATTCTGGTAAAAGTGTTAGCTGATCGATATGCAGAAGCCGCTACTGAATGGCTCCATGAAAAAATTCGAAAAAATGACTGGGGTTATGACTCCAATCAGATTTATTCGAAAGAAGAATTAATTAGGGAAAAATATCAGGGAATTAGGCCGGCACCGGGATATCCCAGTTGTCCTGACCATGCAGAAAAAGATAAAATATGGAAACTCTTGAATGTGGAAAACGCCATAGGTATTTCTTTGACAGAATCGAGAGCTATGTGGCCCGCAGCTTCTGTATGCGGGTGGTATTTCTCTCATCCTGAATCCCAATATTTTAGCGTATTAAAAAATAATTAAAATCAAAATAATCAAACAAAATAAAATCTTATGAGAATACGAGATAAAATAAAAAAACCGCAACGCCCGGTTGTTGCTTACGAAATTTTACCACCACGAGAAAAAGATGGGACATTGAATTCCTATGCTGAGATCATTAGCTCGCTCCTGTCACAAACCCATATTGACGCTATTAATATTCCAGAAGTATTGGATGAAAATGGTCGTGGTGAACGTCCGGTCGCAAATCAAAAACGGGGTGAACCAAGAGTATTTGGGCAACTTCTACAGGACATTGTTGGTGTGGAAGCTATTGTTAATCGGGTAGTTGTCCATGAACCTTTTGATGCCCAAATGAAATGGTTCAAAGAGACAAACAAGGAATACGAAATTGAAAATATGATAATAGTGGGCGGAGAATCCAGTAATGTTGATTATCCGGGACCATCTGTAAATGAAGTTTTAAAGTCAC
>CAXCBH010000182.1:0-3280 GCA_963980675.1 uncultured bacterium
TGATGCAGCTTTTATTCAGGGCATATTCGGAATTGGTGGTGAAAGCCGTGGAACGATGGAAATTCTTGTAGATAATCGTGCACAGGAATTAACAACAGATTTATTGAATGAGTCACATAAAGGTAAAATTGTTGTGGGCGGTTCTTTCGTCAACCTCGAAACATATAAAAAAGCCCTATCTTTACAAATAGCCGGTATAGTTGTAGGTGGTTTTAATTATTATGACCTTGAAGAAATATTAGGTTATACCCTGGGTGTAGCCATTACTGGTTCTGAAGATTTAGTAACTTCCCTTATCGTGACAGAAGGATTTGGAAATATAAGAATGGGAAGCAGGACATTTGATCTGTTAAATAAGGAAAATGGTAAATTCGTATCTATCAATGGTGCTACACAGATTCGAGCTGGCGTGATACGACCAGAAATTGTTATTCCACTTCAAGAAATAGAAATACCTGAAACAGCGGTTTATAAATCTGATAATAGTGGGATTAGTGAAGGCAGTTTAGTCCGTATAATTCGAGCACCTTATTTTGGTAAAATGGGAGAAGTAGTGAGTCTCCCACCGGAACTTCAACAAATGGAGTCAGAAACTATGGTTCGCATTGCAGAAGTAAAAGTTGATGGTGATGTTTTGAATATTCCACGAGCTAATCTTGAAATGGTGGAGACTGATTGATTTTATTATGGTAAATAGATTGAAAGAAATAATTATCCCTAACCTAATTCCTGACTCCTTACCTCTGCGAGAGCAGGATAGGGCATTCCTCCAGCGATTGGCTGGAAAGATACATAAGTCAGGGTTTGTTGACCCTGCCGTCTTCTTTTTGGAAATGACAAAACCGTTAGCATTATTAGGGAGCCATGCATTGGTTTTTTTTGGCCCTGTTTTAAATGCATTTATTCAATCAGAAAATTATTACCGTACAGTGCAGGTTTTTGAAGAATCTGCAAACATAGAACTATTGCTACAAATGATCGAAGCATTGGAAATCGATGCAAAAGTCAACACTGGAGATAATCATGAATGATCGTGATTTTATTATAGGGACAGGAGGAGTCACATTTGCCTTCCTAATTTATTGGTTTATGGGCCATCCGTTTTTTATCACCGAACGAATTGTAATGTTCATAGCTATTATGACTTTTTCTGGTACACTCCTGTTTTATATCCGAAAAGCACGCCGTGGAGAAGATATCTTTTTAAGAGAAATCCCTGGATTAAAAGCCGTTGAAGAAGCTGTGGGGCGTTCCACTGAAATGGGAAAACCCGTATTGTATGTTCCCGGCATTATGGATATGGATCAAGTTGAAACTGTTGCGGGAGTAATTGTATTGGGTCATGTATCAAAAATGACTGCTAGGTATGAGACAACCTTAAATGTTCCTGTATCCCGTGCAATTGTGATGAAAGCTGCCCAGGAGGCTTGTAAGGAATCTTATCTGATGGAAGGTCGGCCAGATATGTTTCATGAAGATATGGTTCATTATCTTACCGATGAGCAATTTGCCTATGCCGCTGGTGTAAATGGAATTATGGTTCGTGAAAAACCAGCTGCCTGTATGTACATGGGAAAATTCTATGCTGAATCTCTAATCCTTGCTGAAACAGGAAATTCGATTGGAGCTATCCAGATTGCCGGTACAGCATCCCAAGCACAAATTCCATTTTTTGTAACTGCGTGTGATTATACGTTGATAGGTGAAGAATTTTTTGCTGCAAGTGCGTATTTATCTCAGCGGCCCGAGCTGATAGGCGGGATAAAAGGTCAGGACATGATTAAATTGATTGTTATTGGAATTATATTTTGTGGCGTCTTTCTCCGACTTCTCCATGATAGTGGAATGATTGATTTTAGTATTCTTGAATTTCTAACGGTGAGATAAGGAAAAGATATATGCTTTGGAAAAGACAAATCCCAATTTTGATTGTGGCAGTGATAGGCACTCTCACTTTATTTGGATGGTTCGTGAATGAACCACACATTAAATCTTTTGTGGATGATGATGCGACGCAATGGTTTGATATTCTCGCCAGTTTTGCAATTTTTCTTGGAGGGTTCAATTTACTTAAAATGCAATCGCAGAAAGTTTTACGTAAACAACAAGGCTGGCAATACAGCATATTTGCCATAGTTGGATTCTTTTTTGCAATCACTGCTGGATTCTTTTACAAAGGGAACCCTGATGTTGCTTGGGGAACACACGTCACTGCTGATGGTACCCTGTTCAAATGGATTTTCACTTATATGTTCGCACCTCTCCAGGCGACTATGTTTGCCCTCTTGGCTTTCTTTGTGGCATCTGCGTCCTATCGCGCATTCCGAATCCGGAATTTTGAAGCAACTTTGCTTCTTGTCGCAGGAATCATTATTATGATTGGACGAGTTCCTTTGGGGAGTAATATTTCCAGTTGGTTTATTTTGTATTTATTGGTCTTGATTGGTGGAATCACAGTTAATGCAGTTTTCAAAAATAAACAATACACAGCTATTTTTGTTTCTGTAGGAATAATAGTGGTCACCGCCGCAGGATCTTCCCTTGGATGGCCTTTGGATCAGCCGGGGATTTTCTATCTTCCTTATCTTCAAGAATGGATTTATAAATATCCAAATGTAGCTGGTGCAAGAGCCATCATGATGGGTATTGGAATGGGAATTTTCGCAACATCAATCCGATATATTCTCGGTATTGAAAAATCATATATCGGGGAGTAGACGTGAAATTTCTAACTGATTTAATTTTGAAAATGGGAACCGTTGACAGGCGATGGATTTTCCTTATTATTGCATTGGTTGTGATTGTGCCATTATTCTTCCCTTTAGGGTTACCCATACGTGCTACAGCCACTACACAACATGTGTATGATACAATTGATGCTTTGCCCCATGGCTCCAAGGTATTGGTGTCTTGTGAATATGGTCCAAGTACAAAGCCCGAGATTCATCCTATGGTATTGTCAGTTATGCGCCATTTATTTAAAAATGAGCATAAGGTATATGTGACGTGCCTCTGGCCAGATGGTCAATTTTTAGCGTCTGATGCCTTGGATTTAGTAGGACGAGATGAATACGGATTGACTTATGGAGAAGATTATGTTTTACTCGGATTTCGTCCAGGAAATGAGGCTGTGGTTAAGGGCATTGTGAGTGATCTCAGAAAACTTTACACCATTGATGCGAAAGGTACAAAGATTACAGAAATTCCCATGATGGATGGTGTAAACCGATTTGAAGATTTTGATTTTCTTTTCTCCGCATCGGCTGGTTACCCTGGAACC
>CAXCBH010000183.1:0-3265 GCA_963980675.1 uncultured bacterium
GTCATGTTCTTTGGAAGCAACCGTTATTTCTTTTATTAAAGATTGTAGTACTTTTTTATCCACGGTGAGTGGACATTGGATAAAGGATTCACCGGCAAAAACAAGAATACCGATCCTGTCATCTTTCCGACTTTCAATAAAATCACTAGCCGTCTTTTTAACTGCTTCTAATCTATTTGGTGGAAAATCGTCTGCCAACATACTAGAACTAATGTCCAACACCAAAAGCATATCGATGACACTGACAGATGTCTCTTGCAGATTATCGATTAACCTTGGGCGGGCAAGTCCCAAGATAATCAATAAAAGGACCAATAAATACATTGTCCGTAGAAATATGTGCTTTCTATTACCAATTATCTTGAATTCTTCAGAAATAAAAGTGGAAGATGAGATTCGCAATGTGCCTTCTTTATTTCGTCCGGACGCACGATACCAACCCATCGCTAAGGGAAGGATTAGAAGTAAAATGAGATACCAGGGATGCTGAAAGTCCATCTATTTAAATAAGTTATTTTTGACCGATTCTTATCTGATTTCGATACGATTGAACCAGAAAAATGTTTCGGAAAAATTGGCGATGTGGTAAATACACCACATCCCGGATACGTTAACCTTCGCCCTCGTCCTTATTCTCTACGGGTGCCTCTGCACTTTCCTTAGCATCCATAATTTCTTTTTTGCTTGTTTCAACAGCATCCTTGAATTCATTAATTCCTTTACCAAGACCACGTGCCAGTTCTGGCAATCGCTTGGCGCCAAAAAGTAATAATATCACCAAAAAGATGAGAACGAGTTCGCCAGTTCCAAGATTGAACATGGCGTAGTTTACATCAACATTTGACATGAAACCTCCCAATTTTTAACGAAAATATCTTAAGATGTAATAGGCGGATGTTAGCCCAATAATACTAGTGAAATTGAAATTCATGGCCATTCCGAATTTCAAAGTGATAATCTTCAGATCCAAAACAATGACACCCATTTCATTCCCCGAGAAGCCACCTAGATCCAGAGAAAGGCTAGTAAGAAAAAAGTCTTTTACCACACCATCAGGTAATCCCCATCCCAGTATATTCCCTAACACACCACCAATAGCTGCGCCTATAAATAAACCGACAACTATTAAAGAAACATTTCTTTTAGTCATGGTTTATATATCCGCCTCTGATGGTGCATCATTCCGTTTTGGGTTAATGAACCAATTGATAATATTCCACCCAATATAAACTGCAATTAGTGGCATTAGAATGAATCCTTGCCAGATCGCTAGAATAATCATTGAAAAAATGAACGCTAACAAAAGAATGGTATTCGTCCGCCCGGCTTTAAATGAAAATAATGGAAATTTTGCAAAGTGAATCGGACTGATCATGAGAAAGCTAAGGCCGGCAACCAGCATCAATGCTGTTCTCGGATCGCCAAAATCACCATCAATTTGATGATTAAAAAATAAGTATGAAAATAAAGTGATGGTTGCAATAGGAGTCGTTAACCCAACTGTATATGATTTTGGTTTTCCCGGTTCCTCGTCCAGATTGAATTTAGCCAATCGAATCGTACCAAACATCAGAGGTATAAAACTAATAAATCCACCTAAAAGAGGTGGTAATCCATCCACGTAAAGCGAATATACCAAAATGGATGGCACCACACAAAATGAGACAGTATCTGCCATAGAATCAAACTCCATTCCAAATCGGGATGAAATACCTAATATTCTGGCTATTTTCCCATCGAAAACGTCAAAGAGCCCGGCTATGATGATAAAAACCCCCGCTTTTATGGGATGATTATTCAAGATAAGTCCGATGGCAAGAAACCCGAGAAACATATTGAACAATGTCAAAATATTCGGGATAAAGTGCCGGGGCGGTCGTCTTTTCTTTTTTAGATTAATTTTCATTCAAAAGTACCTATGATTGTTTTACTCCCTGTTACTTTCTGCCCTAATTTTACGGATAAATTTACATGTTTTGGGAGGATCAAATCAGTTCTGCTTCCAAAACGAATAAATCCCAATCTACCTCCTATTTCCATGTTTTCGCCCTTATTCGCATAACATATTATTCGCCTGGCAATCAGGCCCGCAATTTGTTTTACTTTAATGGGCCCCACCTTCGAAGTAATCGTTATTTCTGTTTGTTCATTCTCGTCTGATGCTTTGTGATCAAAAGCTGCCAAAAATTTTCCTTTTTTGTATTTAATATCAGTGAAAGTTCCTTCAATGGGCATTCGATTGGCATGGACATTGAATACATTCAGGAATATAGAAACTAACTGACCAACTCCCACATCAGGATCATTCACATCTGTTATCTTTACAATTTTACCATCTGCCGGGGCTAAAATCATGTTTTCTCCTTCTGGCATATTTCGGACAGGATCCCTGAAAAAATTGAAACAAAAAACCAATAATCCAAAAAGGATCCATGGAATGGTCATAGAAATACCTAATGTATCAGATTGCCATATAGAAATAGCTGTAAATACAAAAAGTGGGAGTACGATAATTCTACCTTCGGGGGCAAGTTTCATTTATAGGAATTTCCTTTATATTTTCCCAATCTCATTTTTACTTTTTTATAGTTTCCATCACGGAATATCTTCAATGTGACTTTATCACCGGAACGAAGGTCATTATCTATAATAACCGATCTAATATCACTGGGCTTATTTACCGGCTCTCGATTGACTGTAAGAATAACATCCCCCGGTTCCAATCCTGAACCTTCCGCAGCACTCCCATCGGTTACTTCAACAATGATAACACCTTTTGAAAATGGAATATTCAAATAACGTGAAATACTTTGAGTCACGGATTGAACAACCAATCCGGTGGAATAACCTCGATCCACATGTCCAGTGGTTCTTAATTCTTTTGCGACCCGTTTTGCAGAATTTATGGGTATGGCAAATCCAATTCCTACGGATCCTTGGGCCTGATCTGATCCTGTATAAATAAATGTATTAATCCCAATGACTTCCCCCAAAGCATTGACCAACGGACCACCTGAGTTTCCATGATTAATGGCTGCATCTGTTTGGATCATATCTTGGAATACCTTTCCACTTTTTAACCGACCAAAATCCATGTTGGTTGCAGAAATTATGCCTACACTTGCAGATGGTTTATTGCTGATAGAAAAAAGCTGAAATGGATTTCCCAAAGCTATAACCCATTCGCCAATGAGGAGATCTTCTGAACTTCCCAATTGAGCATAGGGAAAATCAGACCCATCTAGTTTTAAAAGAGCAAGGTCAG
>CAXCBH010000184.1:0-3248 GCA_963980675.1 uncultured bacterium
TGGTTTTTTAGAGAAGCAAAAGCCAGGTTCAATAGTGAGCCAAATCCAGCTGCTCCTTCATTATTAGATATTTCCAATATGTGCAGTCGCCATTTTGATCTTTTATTGGAAAATCGTGGCGAAAGAATAGGCTCTAATTTGATGCGAAAACATTTCTCCAATTATATTAAAGGATTTCCCGGTGCATCCATATTTCGACAAAAATTGGTCACTGCTCCTAGTCTTTCAGAAATGCGATCCGCTTTAAATGAGTTTATGGAAGCAGCCCAAAATATTGAATTAGAATTAGTATAACCCGAGCATCATAACCTAAAAAATACCACCACTCATTTTATTCCTAATCCAAATTCTTAGTCATCACCTTACTCTACTCTCTATCTTGTGCTATCAATGAATGACCGGTAATTTTCCAAGCTTTTTTCAATTAAATTTTATTCATTAGAGATATAATCTATGACTCAAATAACAAAGGCAGTAAACGAACCCATTCTATCCTTTGCAGCCGGATCTCCAGAACGGGCCAGCCTTCAAGCCAAATATGATGAAATGGCCACACAAACAATCGAGATCCCTCTTATAATAGACGGTAAGGAAATTAAAACAGGAGATACGGGTAACTGTGTCATGCCCCACAATCACCAACACGTTTTAGCCACCTATCATAATGCCGGTGAAACTGAAGTAATTCAGGCAATTGATTCTGCCATGAAATCGTGGAAAACTTGGTCAAAAACATCATTGGAAGAGCGAACCAAAATATTCAGAAAAGCGGCTGAGCTATTGCAAGGTCCGTGGCGGGATACCATCAATGCAGCCACCATGCTCAATCAAAGTAAAAATGCATTTCAGGCAGAAGTTGATGCAGCCTGTGAATTAATTGACTTTTTTAATTTCAATGCGCAATATGCAGAAGAAATCACTGCCAACCAACCATTGATCTCACCGGAAGGCATGCACAATCACTTGGAGTATCGACCACTGGAAGGTTTCGTATTTGCCATTACACCGTTTAATTTTACATCCATCGCTGGTAACCTTCCTTCTGCTCCCGCACTTATGGGAAATGTGGCTTTATGGAAACCGGCATCAAGTGCAGTTCTGCCCTGTTATTATATTATGAAAATGTTGGAAGAAGCTGGTTTACCAGCAGGCGTGATTAACTTTATCCCAGGATCCGGTGGGAAAGTGGGAAATCCTGTTTTATCCAATTCGAATCTGGCTGGTGTACATTTTACAGGATCAACCGCCACCTTTCACCATATTTGGAAAACAATTGGCAACAATATTGACAAATACAAAACCTATCCAAGAATCGTAGGTGAAACCGGTGGGAAGGATTTCTGCCTCGCTCATGAGTCCGTTGATTTGGATGAATTATCCACAGCCATGATCCGTGGAGCATTTGAGTTCCAGGGACAAAAATGCTCAGCCATGTCTCGGGCTTACATTCCAACTACGATTTGGGATGACTTAAGGAACAAATATTTGTCGGAACTCGAAACAGTCAAAGTGGGCTCACCAAGGGATTTTACCAATTTCATGAATGCTGTAATTGATAAACCCGCTTTTGATTCAATCGTATCATATATTCATTATGCCAAGGAATCGGATGATGCTGAAATCATTTCCGGTGGAACATATGATGATTCCAAAGGCTACTTCATTCAGCCCACAACCATCATGACTACTGATCCCCATTTTAAAACCATGGAAGAAGAAATTTTCGGCCCCGTTTTAACAATATACCTATATGATCCCGCGGATTGGAATTCTATCATCGATCTCGTGGATTCTACATCACCTTATGCTTTGACTGGATGTATTATGGGGAAAGATAAGGAAGCCTTAGATGAAGCTAAGGATCGCTTGGCTCATTCTGCCGGAAATTTTTATATCAATGATAAACCAACTGGAGCAGTTGTAGGTCAACAACCTTTTGGTGGTAGCCGTGCTTCAGGGACCAATGATAAAGCAGGATCCGAATTAAACCTTTTACGGTGGCTTTCACTTAGAACGGTAAAAGAGACTTTTGATACACCAAAAGATTATCGGTATCCATTTTTGCAAGAGGATTAATTGATTTCTCGAACAGCTATGATTGCAATGGGCGGAAATTCTCTTTCACCCAAAGGTGAAGCCGGAACAATCACCCAACAATTTGCCCACACTCGGGAAGCATTAGACGGTATCGGGAATTTCATTGAACGAGGTTATAATCTTTGTATCAATCATGGAAATGGCCCGCAAGTGGGAAACGAATTATTACGTATGGATCTAACTCATGATAAAGTGCCTCCCCTTCCTTTAGGTGTCTGCGTTGCCGGAACACAAGGTTCCATCGGTTATATGATCCAGCAATCTTTGCAAAACAAATTACGGGATATGAAGGTGGACCGGGAAGTTGTGACGATGGTCACCCAGGTAATCGTCGACAAGAATGATCCATCCATCAAAGATCCAAGTAAATATGTGGGCGCCCGATATTCCGAAAATGAAGCTAAATCACTGGCAAATAAATTCGGCTGGAGCATTAAAGAACAAGAACCGGGACAATGGCGCCGTGTGGTACCATCACCCATGCCCGAATACATTATGCATGGTAAATCAATAAAGGCGCTAGTGGATCGAGGAACCATTGTGATTGCTTCCGGTGGTGGTGGAATCCCTGTATTTAATCATCCCACAGGACATCTTGAAGGTCTCGATGCGGTAATTGATAAAGATTATGCAGCGGCAAAACTTGGGCGAATTCTCCATGCAGAAGAGTTGTGGATCATTACCGATGTGGATAATGTTTACCTAAGTTTTGGAACTGATAATCAGGAAATATTACGAATCATAACCACATCTGAAGCGGAAAAATTATACAACAAAGGTGAATTTCAACAAGGGAGCATCGGGCCGAAAATAAAAGCGGCTTTACACTTTTTGAAATATCACGGTGAAAAAGTAATTATAACATCTATCCCCTGCATCCAGGATGCTTTGGAAGGCAATGCTGGGACAGAAATAAGGAATGAAGCATGAAAATTCATGAATATCAGGCAAAAAAAATCTTTGCCAATTTTGGGATGCCTGTTCAAGATGGTTACGTCTTTGAAAATATTGAAGATGCAGAATCCACCATTAGAAGAGTACAAAAAGATTTTAATACTGAAGATGTGGTTGTAAAGGCTCAAATTCACGCAGGCGGACGCGGAAAAGGCGGCGGTGTGAAACTTGCAAAAGGCATTGATAAGGTGGAGGAA
>CAXCBH010000185.1:0-3222 GCA_963980675.1 uncultured bacterium
ACAGGTTCGAACACCGATTCAAGTCGGAGAAAAACATGGCCGGAATGAAAAGGTAACGGTTCGTGGTCCAGATGGAATACAAATTGAGATCAAATATAAAAAACTCCAGAATTATTTAAATAGAGGATATACTCAGGTGTCATAATGTCGGAAAAATTACGGTTCGAAACTAAAGCAATTCATGTTGGAAATAAACCGGATGAAGAAACCGGAGCTGTGTCGCCCCCAATCCATTTTACATCAACATATCAACAAATTGGTGTGGGCAAAAACCATGGTTTTGATTATTCACGTGCAGCCAATCCAACTCGACAGCGATATGAAGAAAATATTGCGTCGTTGGAAAGTGGGAATTATGGAATTGCATTTGCCAGTGGGATGGCGGCTACAACAGCTCTATTCCAAACCTTGACTCATGGAGATCATGTTATTATTGGTAGGAATACTTATGGTGGTACCTACCGAATGGCGGTAGAAGTTTTATCCAAACATGGTTTTTATTTTGAGTTTGTAGATACTAGGTTTTTGGATCAAGTTGAAAATGGAATCAAACCCAACACAAAATGGATCTTTCTTGAAACACCAACTAACCCGTTATTAGAATTATGTGATATAAAAGCAATTGCGCAGTTATGCAAATCACATGATGTTAAGTTGGCTGTTGATAACACTTTTATGAGCCCTTTTGGACAAAACCCTTTAGCGTTCGGTGCAGATTTAGTCATGCACAGTGCCACAAAATCTATTGGTGGGCATAGTGATTTGCTAGGTGGGGTATTAATAACAAATGAAAAAGAATTGGCAGACCGACTTTATTTTATCCAAAAATCTGGAGGAGCTGTACCGAGTGCATTTGACTGTTGGATGTTGCTTCGTAGCACAAAAACCATGGGGCTTCGTGTTCAGAAACAATCGGATAATGCCATGGCATTGGCGCATCGGTTAGAATCTCATCCTTCCATTGAATCAATCATGTATCCCGGTCTTGAATCTCACCCTCAGTTTGAACTGGCAAAGTGTCAGCAACTTAATTCAGATGGTGTACCCATCTTTGGTAGCATTATTTCTATGGAGTTGGGATCGGTGGAAACACGTGACCATTTCTTATCAAAAATTCAATTATTTACCTTAGCAGAAAGTCTTGGTGGTGTAGAAAGTTTAGTATGTGTCCCATTTGGCATGACTCATGGATCCGTGCCAGTGGAAATCAAAAATGAAATAGGGCTCACGGAGAGCCTAATTCGTTTATCGGTTGGTATTGAACATGTTGAAGATTTATATGCCGATATTACCCAAGCATTGAAAAAATAAATTATGAGTGAATTATCGGTAGAAAATCGTTATTTTAATGAAAGACATTTGGCTCTATCTTCGAGAATATTAAAGGAGATTTGTCTAATTAATTATTTTCACCTTATAAATTTTCAAAATTGTCGGAGGACAATATGATCTTATTGCGAAAAATTTTTAATCCATTGTCCCTCTTAATGGTACTGGTTGGATTTGCATTTTCAAATGTTACGGTATCATTGAGTGATGTAGAGGTAGATGGATATACTTCGGACATTATCGTCCCAGTGAACCTGAGCAATCCCAACGATGGCGTCGGAGGGTTCCAATTCGACGTAATTGCTGTGCCTGCATTAGTTCAACTTTCAGATGTAACGCCATCTGATGAAGAAAATTTCAGTGCAGATTATACTGTTTTTGAAGACGGATCCGGTCGCGTTGTTTTTTATTCAAATAATGCCACGGCTATTGGCGTAGGTGGTAACGCTGTCGTTTTAAATCTTCATTTTGATGGATCAGCCATCTTATCAGCGTCATTGGATTTGGATATGTTTTCATTGGCTGTAAGTGATGAGGATGGAAACGTATTAGAAAGCAGTGCAGAGGGCGGATCAATTACTATTGGGAATGGTGTTACAATAAGTGCAACATCTGATACGGGCGATGTGAATGAAGAAGTTTTTCTTGATATTAATTTAGATAATCCAGGGGTTGTCGGGGGCCTCCAGTTTGATCTTTATGATACACCCGACTATCTTGATGTATCTGGTTTTACTACCACAGATCGTTCAAGCGGATTTTCTGTGGATTATACCCAATTAGACAACGGGATGACTCGTGTTATCATGTATGACGGCAACAATGGGAATATTGCTCCAGGTGAAGGTGCAATTTTAAATATGACCATGACTATTCATACAAATGCTTACAATTCAAATGTTGGTGTGAATTTTGATAATGCGATTGTCACGGATGAAATTGGTGGAACCTATTGGGTCGCTGGTACAGATTCCGGAACAGTTACAGTTACCCCAGGTTATATTGAAGAGCCACATAATTTAGAAGCACAAGATGGAATGGACGCACAGGTCCTTTTATCATGGGATCCTCCTTATGGGCCAATCCCTGAGGATTTTGAAGAAGATTTTGAAGAAGGTGAAATTCCTGAAAATTGGACGATGACCACCAATTCTGCCCAAGGTTGGTTTATTACGCAGGATGGTTCAAGTGCATTCTGGGCCGTCCCATCCCACACCTGGTATATGTGTTCCAATGATGATATGGCTGATGATGATGGTTCTGTCGATTATTTGATTACACCACCCATCAATGTTAGCGGCGCAGAAAATATCATTTTGAATTTTGCATCTTATTATGATGGCGCATATAGCCAAACAGCACATATTGAAGTGAGTACGGATGGATCTAATTTCACTGAAGTTACTTCATTGAATCCTACATCAGAATGGGTTATGGAATCTATAGATTTATCTGAATACGGTGGTGCTCCGAATCTTTACATTGCATTCCATTCCAATGATAACGGGGTTTGGGCTTCCGGCTGGGCTGTGGATGATATCATGATAAATTTTAGTGCAAGGGCAGTTGAACAAACCGTTCATTTTAATTTGACTGAAACGGGCGCCTGGGTTGTTACTGCTGATAAGGAAGATGTTATTCAACGTTTTGGCGGTGGTATTCCTTATGAAGTAAGGGTGGATATTGATAATCCTGTCACATCTGAGACTCGTCCCGTAGAAATTGATGCCTACAAAGTGTATCGATCTTTTAATGAAGATAACAATTTTGAAGAAATTGCGGAAGTTGATGGCAATACGACGATCTATCTAGACGAAGGTGTAGATAACAGTACTACTTATTTTTATTATGTTACAGCTATTTACCCGGATGGTACTGAATCCCAGCCTACCA
>CAXCBH010000186.1:0-3170 GCA_963980675.1 uncultured bacterium
AAATTGATAAAGTTGTTGGTAATAATAGCGGTGTCGGTCCCGATGTGAGCCGGGAAGGTGTACAACGTGATTTGCTCCCTATCGTGGAAGGAAGCCATGTGAATACAAAATATGGTGTAGTGTCTTCAGATCATATTTTATTTATTGCTGCTGGAGCTTTTCATGTGAGTACCCCATCAGATATGATTCCAGAATTACAGGGTCGATTTCCCATCCGCGTTGAAATGGACAAGCTTACAAAAGAAGATTTTGTTAAGATTTTAACACATCCACGCTCCGCATTGATCAAACAATACACAGCACTTTTAGATGCGGAAAATGTAGCCTTGGAATTCAATGATGCTGCCATTAAAGCGGTAGCGGAATTCGCATCAGAAGTGAATAGTAAAATGGAAAATATCGGTGCACGTCGCTTGCATACCATTATGACAACACTTTTAGAAGATCATCTTTTTGAGCAACCGAAACGAGGAAACAAAAAAATCAAGATAACAGCAACAGTTGTCAGGGATTCTTTGAAGGATATTGTTGAAGATCCAGATTTAAGCCGGTACATTTTATAATAAAATAGAATAAATATAAAAATGCCAAGCCACTTTTTACACATAGCTGATTTTTCAAAAGATGAAATCTGGAATATGCTTCATCTGGCGAAAGAGATCAAAACCAAGTTTCATAACCGGGAAGACTATAAACCATTCAGGAGTCAATCCTTAGCCATGATCTTTGCCAAGCCATCAGCTCGAACTCGAATCTCATTCGAAACCGGGTTCACATGGATGGGTGGTCATGCACTTTTTCTTGGTCCTAACGATATTGGTATTGGAAAACGTGAAGCAATAAAAGATATCGCCCGAGTTATTTCGCGATATAATGATGTGATCATGGCCCGTCTTTTTGACCATCAACACATTTTAGAATTAGCAGAATATTCAGATTCTACCGTGGTGAATGGACTCACAGATTATAATCATCCATGCCAGATTATGGCAGACATTCTCACCGTTTGGGAGCATCGTGGAAATTTAGATGATATGAAAATCACCTTCATGGGTGATGGGAACAACATTGTTCATTCCTGGCTCCAACTGGCCAGCAAATTGCCCATGCATTTTGTCTGCTGTGGTCCCAGCGGATTTGAGCCTGATGAAAAAACAGTGAGAATGGTGGAAGAATCAGGTATTTCTACTTTTGAATTATCTCATGATCCAAAATCTGCAGCCCATGGTGCGGATGTGGTTTACACCGATGTTTGGGCATCTATGGGACAAAAAGAAGAAGCAGCGGAGCGAGAAAGGATTTTCGCAGATTTTCAGGTAAATGAAACTTTGATGGATAACACCGGAAAAGAGACTTTGTTTATGCATTGCTTACCGGCAGAACGTGGAAGAGAAGTAACGGATGGTGTTATGGAAGCAGATTATTCTATCGTATTTGATGAAGCAGAAAATCGGATGCATGCCCAAAATGCAATAATGGTCACCATGAATAAATCATAAAAGTTTGTAATGTAAAATGTGTTTAATATTATATTGGAATTACTATTAAGAACTATTCCCATAATTATTTTATAATGTATTAGAAAAAGTGCAGGATATTTTACCATTTTTTGAAACAGTCCCGTCTTCCACAAGATCCATATTTTTGGTGAGTGGGCTGGGGCTTTTTTTATCCCTTGAAGCTATCGTCCCACTTTTTAGAATGGAATATAATAAAGTAAAACATGCGGGAATTAACCTTACCTTTACGCTCATAACACTTGTCATTAATCTGATAGGTGCTTCATTGATTGTTGCTGCTGTGGACTTTAGTGAAACCCATCAATCCGGTTTGCTGAACATGGTTGAATTACCTCTTTGGCTTTATTTGATTTTGGGATTGATCCTTCTGGATCTAATTGGGGCTTGGCTCATCCATTGGCTAGAGCATCGCGTAAAATGGATGTGGATGTTTCATTTGGTTCATCACACAGATCCCAACATTGATGTGACAAGTGGACTTCGTCATCATCCTGGAGAAAATATACTGCGACTTCTATTTACAACGTTGGCAGTTCTATCAACAGGTGCATCTTTTGGATTGGTCATGCTGTACCAAACTATTTCAGCCTTTTTTGCTGCATTAACTCACGCAAATATTCAATTTCTAAAATGGATAGATAAACCTCTTTCATGGGTCTTTGTTACACCTGATTTTCACAAGGTCCATCATCATTATATTCTACCACAAACAGATTCTAATTATGGGAATATCTTCTCAATCTGGGATCATATTTTTTCCACTACATCTCAAATGGATATGAAAGATATGAAATATGGCATTGATACGCACATGAATCTGTCAGAACATTCCAGTATCAAAAGTCTACTTATGATTCCATTCCAAAAGTATCGGCCACCAGTGGGATCAAAATTCGACGAATAATTCTTCTTTTTACAAAAAGCTCACCTTGTAAATTTGTCGCCTTATGAAGGTGCAATTTATATGGCTTTTAGGCGTTATTATCTGGAATTTTGGCTTTCCGTCTGCCCCACCCATTGCAGATGTTATTGCTGCCGTCTTGCTATCCTTTGCAAGTTATCATCTTAAAAGTACTCTTAGTTTATAATATATATATAATTCTGATGAATAAAGACCAAGGGTACTGGAAAGAAAATATTTCACTAATCATAAAATGCTTGGTGATCTGGTTTGTAGTATCCTATGGGTTTGGTATCATTTTAGTAGATAGTTTAAACACGATACGTCTGGGAGGGTACAAACTGGGGTTCTGGTTTTCACAGCAAGGCTCTATCTATATTTTTGTAACACTTATTTTTTACTATGCTTTTAAAATGAACGAGATTGATCAGAAATATGGGACAACCAAAGGTCAACAATAATACATACTAACATATGGATCTACAAACCCTTACTTTTTTAATTGTTGGTGCAACATTTGCTATTTATATAGGCATCGCTTTCTGGGCCCGTGCTAGGAACACAAACGAATTTTACATTGCCGGCGGAGATATTCATCCTGTGGCAAATGGTATGGCGACCGCTGCAGATTGGATGTCGGCTGCTTCTTTTATCTCCATGGCTGGTATGATTGCTTTCTTAGGCTATGGCGGCTCGGTGTTTTTGATGGGCTGGACTGGTGGCTATGTGCTATTAGCTTTACTCCTTGC
>CAXCBH010000187.1:0-3142 GCA_963980675.1 uncultured bacterium
CTGATTACTCTGAGCTTTGTTGTGGAATGGCTTTTGATTCTCGCGGACATAAAAGTATCGGGGACGACATGAGAATGAAATTAATGAATCGCTTGAGAAATGAATCGGACATGGGACGTATCCCCATCGTTTTAGATATGTCCCCTTGTACACAATTTGTGCAACAGGATCCATCTGATCTGACTATCCTTGATTCGGTACAGTTTATCCAACAAATAAAGGATCAACTAGACATAGAACAAAGTGCTGAGCCAATTTTTGTACATCCGGTATGTTCATCCCAAAAAATGGGAACGGCTCATGATTTAACGAATCTTGCCAATATGTGTTCAAAGTCCGTGGAAACCACTCTGGAACCATTTTGTTGCGGAACAGGTGGTGATCGCAGTCTCCGCTTTCCTGAATTACCACAAAATGCTGTTAATCAGTCAATGGATAAAATTATTTCAACAAAAGGAGTTTCATCAAGTCGTACATGCGAGTTGGGATTGCAAGAGTCAACCGGTATAGCATTTTCATCCATAGAAGCATTGGTCTATGATGCAATTAAAAAGTAATTTTAATTATGATATATAAGAATCTATCATCATGACAAGAAGATTATCATTCATCATAACATTATTGTTATTCTTACCTCAACTGCAGGCAGATGTGATTGCCAGACTTGTTAAAGTTGAAGGAAATGTATACTTCAAGCGAATGGGAATGGAAACCTTTTCGGAAAAAGCAAAACTTGGTGCTGCCATATTAAATGGAGATGCTATCAAAGTTGGAGAAACCGGTTTTGGTGCTATCATGTACCTGGATGATAAAACTATCCTTAAAATCAGAGAAAATACAAAGTTTGGTTTTATGGAAACACAAAACACCCGGACGGTAGATTTGACACATGGGACCTTGTTGAATAATGTGAAATCCGAAGGAAGAACCAAATCCTTTCGAATTCAAACACCTGTTTCCGTAGCCAGTGTTAAGGGAACACAATTTGCAGCCATTGTCAGTCAAACTGGTGTGGACCAATTTATTGGTAAAGAAGGACTCTTTGAAGTCTTAAATATGATTAGCGGTGAAACAGTTGCAGTGGGGCCAGGGCAAAAAGCAATTAGTAATGCCACAGGTAATTTGGTGCAGGCGCCAGCTTCTCCAGAAGATTATCCTAACGATCCTGAAGTGGAAGAATACCAGGAGCCTGAGGTAGAAGACGTTGATGAATCAGCAGATGAAACCAGACAGGAAAAAAATCCAGAAGTTCAAGAAACACCAGAAAAACTAAAAAGTGTAGAGCCTGAAGAAGTTCCTGAAACTCCGGAAGAACCAAAACAAATAAAATCAGAAGAATCTCCGGAACTTGAAGAGACTCCCGATATACCGGATGAGAGCGCTGGTGGTACACCTCCCAAACCATTTGGCATGGGCATGGGCATTGGTTCCGTAACATTGGATGGTGTTCTCTATAATCAATTGGCGCTTAGGCCTGAGATCAATATTGGTAAAATTGGTTTTGGACTAGACCTGGTTCTATACCTTGATTTTGAAGGCAATATTCGTACCGAAGATTGGGATATTGCTGATGATCCATCCAAATTGTTGGATAAGATATTGTATATTAAATATGGACAAAAAACAGACCCGTTGTGGGTGAAATATGGTAGTATCGAAGGAATGACATTAGGGAATGGAGGATTATTAAATAGTTATTCCAATATGATGGAGTTTCCTACTGTCCGTCGAATTGGATTCAATACGGGATTTAATTATGGTCCTGTTGGCGGTGAATTATTCTTTGCTAATCTGAAGGATTTTTCCCGTGGTGGAACTTTAACTGGGTTGAGAGCAACCTATACCGTATCTGAAAATTTCCCCTTGACACTTGGAATCAATTTTGTGACAGATGCCAATATGTTCTCCGGATTAAAAGATGCCGATGATGACACCTATCCAGATGTTTTTGATGATTTCCCTGATAGCTCAAATATGTGGAATGATACTGACGGTGATGGCATACCTGATCCCCACGTTGGATTAGATTCAGCTCGTTGGGATATTGATGCCGATGGCGATAATCTATATGATTATGGCGTTGGAATAGATACATCCATTTTATTAAAGGCAAAACCGTTCAGTTTGGAAGATAATAAAGCAGCTGCAAAAGGATATTCTATAGATATTGGTTATCCTGTTTTCACAGGTAAAGTGTTCAGTCTTGGTGTTTATTCAGAATATAATAGTTTGAGTTTCCCTTCTGCGGTAACAGTAGACTCAACCTTCAACCGTATTGAAAGATCCGGAACTGGAATTACAGTTCCTGGTCTGCGTATGTCCTTGTTCAGTATTTTGAAATTAACTGTGGAATATCGAATCGCGAATGGTTCTTTCGTACCAAGCTTTTTTGACCAATCTTACGATTTGACACGGGTGGTTACAACCACCGTGGGAGATTCAACAGCTATCATGACAAAGGATATGTTTGTATTCGATGAGAATAGTAATGATTTTTCATCTTCCGGTGTTTTCGGGTCAGCATCTCTTAATTTGTTTGATTTAGTATCATTTACGGCGTCTTATGCTAGTATGGTCGCCGAAATGGATACGATTAACAGTTTTAATATGTTTATTAATCTAAATGCTGATAATATTCCTAAAGTCAGTACGGCAACGGCTTATTTTCAGAGGAATAATGATACGAATCCATTTGATTTCGAAAATCCATCTGAGAATACCATCATGGGCTATCGTGTTGGATATGAAATGAGTAAGGGCGTGAGCCTAATTTGGGATTTTCGCCAATTCTACCGAGACGACGGCACTGGGAATCTCGAACCAATAAAGCAGACTACTATCGAAACATCATTTAATTTTTGACGACGTCACTTTTGAAAAATAATATAATACTCGGATTTTACCTGGTTGGTATTCTGGCAGCACAAACTGAAATCATGATATTAAGTCAAAAAGTTGGTACGGAAATTGACATGCATGAAAATCGTTTTTATCGAATTTTTCCAAAAGAAAAAGGATTCATTAATGCTCAGATTATTCGCATTAATAAGGAAAATTTCCGTGTGGTTATTATAAAGAAAGTTCGTGGAAAAGAGAGATTGGTAAAACGGTATATTTCTCTAGATGATTACGAAAAACTGCA
>CAXCBH010000188.1:0-3118 GCA_963980675.1 uncultured bacterium
AACAAGGATTGGCAGGGGGTGAAGCTCTTGAAAATATTGTAATTGCATATGAACCTGTTTGGGCCATCGGAACTGGTGTGACAGCAAATGAAAATCAAGTTGAGTCAGCACATTCATCAGTTCGTAACATACTAAAGGAATTATATCCTGAATCGGATAAAATTCACGTTTTGTATGGCGGATCTGTAAAATCTGGAAATGCAGAAGAGTTAATCCAAATTCCAGGTGTGAATGGATTTTTAATTGGTGGAGCAAGTTTAGATGTTGAATCTTTCGCATCCATAACCCGAACGGTTGAAACCGTTCAATTGAGGACATTATGACAGGATTTTTAATTATTATACATACAATTGTTAGTATTTTGCTAATATCAGTCGTTCTGATGCAGGCTAGTCAGGGCGGTGGTTTATCCGGTACTTTTGGTGGACAAGCAGCCAGTTCGGTTCTTGGTGGACAGAATGCTGGTAATGTTTTAAGCCGAATCACAACTTGGCTTGCAACTTTATTTCCTTCACTGGCTGTTATAATCAGTATGTTGAGTGGACCGACAACAAACGCATCATCATCAATTGTGAAAGAAGCTGCTGAAGATCGCCCAGTTGTACCGGCGACAGATCCAATCCAGCCCGATGGCGAAGCCACATTGGATCTTGGTGGCAACTAATAATTTTTTTGCCGAAGTGGTGGAATTGGTAGACACGCATGCTTGAGGGGCATGTGGCCTTATGGCTGTGGGGGTTCGAGTCCCCCCTTCGGTACATCTAAAAAACTAAGCCCTTATAACTCAGGGCTTTTTTATTTTCTTCATCGTTGCCCAATTCATTCCATCGGTTTAGATTCCCCGACTTTAGAACCCTATTGAGATGATAAAAAAACTCATAATTTTACAATTACTCCTTTTGGCTACGTTGCCATTGTTAGCCCAAGATATATCTATCTTCTTTTTGAAAGATGGATCCATTATTCAAGGTAAGGTTGTTAATGAAAATCAACAACGGATTTTCCTTAAAACGGAACAGGGAACAATCAAAATCCTTCCAAAGAATGTATTGGGGAGAGAAGACCTCGCAAAAAAAGGCGATTTAACATTTATGGTAGATCGAATGGACTATTTCCAAAACCATGTGAATCAATTGACAGGCCAAGTGAACCATTGGAATGATTCTTTGAATTTAGCATTGGATGATTTATACGAATTATTCAAGAACTTGGAAGTATTACAGAATGAATTTGAAATTGATCTTTTACGACTTCATTCCCAGGGTCGGGAACAAAAAAAGCAAATTACCTATGTTCAAGATGATTTAGTGAATCAACGTGTGGATATTGCTTTTAATAGGCAGAATATGGGGGGCATAGATGATACAGTTTCAACATTGCATAAACAATTTGATAAAGCTAGAAGGAGATTGGATGTAACGGTCGATCAGTCCTATTTGATTTCGGGAACCATTTCCAATATGAATACAGAAATACAGAAAACAACGGAAGGTCAACAAAATCAACAAAACCAAATTGATATCATGGCAGGGTCTCTTGCAAACTTGATTCAAGAGGTTCAACAAGTCAAAAATAGTTTTTCAGCAGTCGAAGAAGGAATAAAATCAAATCAGGACGCAATTCAAAAATTAGCAGAAAATTTAAGCGCACAAACGGAAGAACTCACATCTGGGATGGGAGAAATGTCAGATGATTTTACCAAACAAATGAAAACAATTGGTCAAACGCTTGATGGTTTTAACAAACAAATGAAAACAATTGGTCAAACGCTTGATGATCAAGATAATAAATCATTAAGAGCACGGAAAAATATTTTAGATGATTTCAATGATTTCAAAGATGAATTTTCAAAGCTAAAAGGTAAAGTCACCAGTCTGAATAATGATATTAATTCATTGGAAGGTGATATCAAGGCAATTAATAAAAAAGTAGATAATATACCTACCGGGGAATAGCGTTTCAGTTTTGCTATCCTTCAAGAATATTTATTAAAATCCCAGCCCAAATTTTTCAAGTTTTTTTTCAAATTAAACTCTAAAGAGAGAATGAGGTAACAATGGTATATAGTTTGCGAACATTTTTATTCCTTTTTACAATTACTCTGATCTTTGCACAAGATCCGGAAGGCTTATTAAGCATAGGAGAATCACAATTATCTTCTGGTGACTATTCTGAAGCAGAATTATCCTTTAATTCAGCACTTCAGGATGATCCGTCTTTTGCCCCCGCTTTGCAGGCTTTATCAAAACTGTATCTCCATAAGGGAGATTTGAATAAAGCAAATGAATATTCGATCCAGGCGGTACAGGCTGATGAAGATTTTCGAGAATGGGCTAACCAGATTGGAAAAATCAAAGAACATATCCAAAATGGAAAGCGAAATGTTCAGCAAAGTATGTATGAAGAAGCAATGACAGAATACGATGCAATTTTGCAAGTACACCCTTATTTTCCTGATGCTGAATTTTATAAAGGGTTGACCCGGTTTCGGCAAAAGGATATTGACGAGGCCGCACGTCACTTCAGTAATGCACTCAATATCTACCCGGCTCATGCTAAGGCAAGAAAAGGCCTAGATAATGTTACAAAACAGTTCTTAAATGCTGGAAACAAAGCGTATAAAAGAGGGAATCTGGGCAAAGCAACCAGTTATTATGAAAAATCGTTGAAATTTGATCCGGATTTTTATCTAGCATATTACCAATTGGGCGTGTTGGAAAAGAAACTGGGAAATTCTAAAAAGGCTATAAAATATTTTCAGACAGTTTTGGGTATAAAGCCTGACCATGATAAAACATGGTTCACTCTTGGAACGGCATTCGAGTCTGATGGTAATACTGAGGAAGCGATTGCCCACTACATTGAAGCGATTGAGATTAATCCCGGCTATACGAAAGCTTATGGAAACCTTGGTAAATTATATACAGAAAATCAAGAATACAAATTAGCAGAAGATATTCTGAAAACAGTAATACAGATAGATGCTGGGTATGCTGATGGATTTATGCGTTTGGGATTACTCTATATCGAACAGGAAAAGTTTGAACTTGCAGCAGAGAATTTGGTTATGGCTACATCCTTGGATAAAAAAGATTATTTTAAGTTTTTTAACTTAGCT
>CAXCBH010000189.1:0-3029 GCA_963980675.1 uncultured bacterium
ATGAATCTTCTTCGAATCAGGAGAATAGGTTTTAATATTCCCTGTCACTCGGTCATCAAAACGCATTCCACAGGCTATCAAAAGGTCCGCATCTTGAATAGCATTATTTACTGCAAATTCGCCGTGCATACCCATCATTCCCATATTCAGAGGGTGGCTTGCAGGGATACTCCCCGCGCCCAATAATGTCCATCCAATTGGTATGGAAGCTGTTTCGGCTAATTGAATTATTTCCTGAGAAGCGCCAGACAGGAGAATGCCATGTCCTGCAAGTATCACTGGTTTCTTTGCATTGTTAATTAGGTCTGCAGCATCCTGTATGTTTTTTTCAGATGCTTCTATAGGACGATTATTCCCAGGCAGTCTAACCGGTTCATCTGGGTAGACAAATTCAATTGTATCATTTTGAACATCTTTAGGTATATCAACCAACACAGGTCCTGGCCGGCCAGAACGTGCCACGGCGAAGGCTTCTTTTATAGTGGAAGCTAGATCGTAGATATCCATAACAAGGTAGCTATATTTTGTTACCGGTAAAACAGTACCAGAAATATCAACTTCCTGAAAGGCATCAGTACCAATGGCTGCTCTCGGGACCTGCCCAGTGATACAAACTATCGGGATAGAATCCAGTTTTGCAGTTGCGAGACCCGTAACCATATTAGTTGCACCTGGGCCAGATGTTGCCATAGCTACACCCACTTTGCCACTGGCTCGTGCATATCCATCCGCCATGTGAGTAGCGCCCTGTTCATGCCGAACTAACACATGATGGATTTTATCACGATACTTATTAAGTGCATCATAAGCTGGTAAGATTGTCCCACCAGGATATCCGAAAACAACATCAATATTTTCCCGAATAATACATTCCCAAATGATTTCTGCACCTGTTAATATTCTTTTCTTCATAGTATTTCTCATTTATTCTAATACAGCACCGGTATTTGCAGATGTAACCATCCTAGCATATCGGCCTAAATATCCATTTGTTATTTTTGGTTTAAATTCCGAAAGAGCCTCCAGTCTGGACTGGATTTCTTCATCAGTTAGTTCAGCGTTCAAACTTTTGTCCGGAATGTTCACATGAATAGTATCCCCGTTTTCTAATGCTGCAATAGGCCCTCTTTCTGCGGCTTCCGGTGATATATGACCGATGCAAGCACCACGTGTTCCTCCAGAAAAACGCCCATCTGTAATGAGTGCAACCTTATCTCCTAATCCCATTCCCATAATGGCACTGGTTGGTGATAACATTTCGGGCATACCCGGCCCTCCTTTAGGGCCTTCATAGCGGATTACCACCACATCTCCTGGTTGCACTTCATGATTCATAATGCCGGAGAGCGCTGTTTCCTGAGATTCATAAATACGTGCTGGTCCTGAATGAACGAGCATTTTAGAATCTACTGCTGCAGTTTTTACAATGGATCCATTAGGAGCTAGATTTCCAAACAATGCAGCTAATCCACCTTCCTGAGAATAGGGAGAGTCTATGCTTCGAATGATAGACTCATCTTTGGAGTGAGCCGCTGCAATATTTTCACCAAGACTTTGGCCTGTTATGGTTGGAAGATCCAATATTAATACATCATCTTTTTTTGACAACTCATTTAATATTGCAGAAATGCCACCAGCACGATCCACATCTTCCATATGGACATCCGGGGTAGCAGGACTCACCTTACAAAGATAAGGTGTATTCTTTGAAATCTCATTTAATTCTGCTAGATCAAAATCAATATTAGCTTCGTGTGCAATTGCTAAAGTATGTAGGACAGTATTTGTACTCCCACCCATAGCCATATCTAAAGCGAATGCGTTTCGGATAGATTTTTTGGTAATGATGTCTCGCGGTTTTACATCATGGTTTACCATATTTAATATTTTTTCTCCAGCTTGTTTTACAAGCTCAAGGCGACCTTCATCAACCGCCAGGATAGAACCATTCCCGGGTAACGCAATGCCCAATGCTTCCATAAGACAATTCATTGAATTTGCAGTGAACATTCCCGAACAGGAGCCACAAGTGGGGCATCCTTCCTTTTCAATTTCTATTAATTCTTGTTCAGAAATTATACCGGCCTCAACCTTACCCACGCCTTCAAATACTGAAATCAGGTCAACCTTTTTTCCATCTACTTCTCCCGCTTTCATGGGACCACCGGAAACAAAAACAGTTGGAATATTTATACGGACTGCCCCCATAAGCATGCCTGGAACAATTTTATCACAATTGGTAATACACAAGAGTCCATCTAATCGATGGGCTTCTATAACTGTTTCAACCGAATCCGCAATCAATTCTCGACTGGGTAAGGAATATCGCATGCCAATATGCCCCATGGCGATTCCATCATCTACACCGATGGTGTTGAATTCAAATGGTATACCACCAGCGTCGCGAATAGCCTGTTTGGCAACTTTACCAAATTCTTGTAGATGGACATGACCAGGAATCAGATCAATATAAGAATTAGCAATCCCAATGAAGGGCCGCTCAAAGTCAGATTCTTCCTTTATGACACCTGTTGCACGTAAGAGGCTGCGGTGCGGTGCATGTTCAAATCCTTTTTTTATTGTATCTGATCTCATTTATGTTCGCATTTTTTAATTCTAATGGAAACACGTGTACCAAATCGTTCAGAATATATATAAAGGCAGGGTATAGGAATTGTGGGGGAGGAATTTGTCTCCGCCGTCATCTTCGCCTACCATATTTTTTAAATAATCTGTCAGGCGATTTGGACGGCGAGTCCAATAATCACTAGAATAAATAAATCAATAAATAGGCTATTAATCTGAAGGAGATTAATGTCAATACCAAGGGCAAATGGTTCATTTGCTATTTGTGTATTTTGTAATTTGTATTGATTATTCATTTTAGTTAACCTTATTCTCCATCGCTGGAAAACTTGGCTGGAATATTACAGGACAATAAATATATGTACAATATATTTATCATTGAATTACACTTAAGAATCATTTACTCCCGATAATCTTGTAATTCCCGAGCAGATGGATCTATC
>CAXCBH010000190.1:0-3008 GCA_963980675.1 uncultured bacterium
AATAAACCAGCTTTTTCACATTTTTCATTGGTTCCTGCAATTGCAATAACAGTGGCACCCATAGCTTTTGCAATTTGGATTCCCATGCTTCCAACGCCCGAACTTGCTCCCCAGATCAAAACAAATTCACCAGCTTGAAGATTCGCTCGACTCACCAACATCTGAAAAGATGTTTGGGCCACCAATGCAAATGATGCAGCTGCTTCGAAACTTACCTGATCTGGAAATGGAATGGCCTGAGATTCCTTAACAGTAATTCTTTCCGCATTCACGCCTTGACAATTCTCTCCCATGATACCCATAGATTTACATAAATTTTCTTTCCCTTTGTTACAAGAAACACATTCCCCACAAAATATCAGTGGTTGGATCATTACTTTTTCACCGATCCTGCTTTTTTTCACACCATCACCTACCTCCGATATAATTCCGGCAGCATCGCTGCCCGTTATTAATGGAAGAGGAACGCCGGGAATTCCTTTTCGGACCCAAATATCTAAATGATTTAAGGATGTTGCTTTTACATCAATTAGAACCTGATTTACGGACAATTCTGGTTTTGGAATATTATCCCATTTGAGAACATCTACACCACCATGTTCATGAATCTGTATTGCTTTCATTTGTCTATTTTCGCATCAATACTAAATTGTCCTGGGCCCCGTAAAAACAATGTAAAATAAACTGTGAAATAAATAAAAGCAGATTCAGGATTATCTCCTTCTGATAAATGATAAACACCTGCGAGAAACATGGTTATCATTATAAATAAAGATGCAAGCCGTGTTTTGAATCCAACTAGAACGAACAATGTCAGTATCCCCTCACTTATCGCTGCAAAAAAACCAAACAATACATGTCCAAAATAAATTCCAAATATTGACAAAACTGCACCACCCAACCAATCCCACGTTTCTGTACCGGCTATGACTTTATCCATACCGTGAAGAAAGAAAAGATAAAATGACGGAATCACTCTTAAAATAAGTAAAGCCCAATCCTTCCCGCCATCAAATAATTCTTCATTATTAAAAAGTATTTTCAAATTATTCATCTGGATTTTCTTCAAATTCTGCATCTTGGATATCCATTTTTTGTATTTTAGAACGAATATCTATTTTATGCTTTTTTGCTTTTATGGATTGGTTAAACTGGAAAAGAGAAAGTAATGGACCAGCAGATTTATAGAGCATATAAATAATGAATCCTAAAAGGAGCCATTTAAACATTAGAATTCCGTAACAGGATTAAAAAATTTTGTCCCTGAAACAGGCTGGCGAATATATTTAATCACCTCTTTCAGGTCATCTTCGTTATGAACAAAATCAATATTATTCGTGTTAATGATCACCAAGGGTGTATCCTGGTAGCGAAAAAAATATTCGGTATAAACCTGGCTCAATGCATCAATGTATTCATAAGTAATATCCGTTTCCATCTCCCGACCACGTAGAGCAATATTTTTCATGAGGGTATCCGTATCTGCCTGGAGATAGATCACAAGATCTGGTTTAATAATATTCCGTTCCAATAAATTTGCTACCGTATCATATAGTTGCATTTCCTTTTCACCCAAGTTTAGGGACGCAAACAAGCGGTCCTTTACAAACATGTAATCTGTAACAAGTAATTTTTGGAACATATCCACTTGTCGAAGTTCCTGTTGTTGGCGATATCGCTGTAATAAAAAGAATAGTTGGGTTTGAAAAGCAAAACGTTCCGGATCTTTATAGAAATCAGGTAAAAATGGATTTTCGTCGAATTCTTCCCGGACTAGTCGGGCACTCAGTTCTTTTGACATCAAATTTGCTAGACTGGTTTTCCCGACACCGATCGGTCCTTCGATTGCAATATAATATAAATTTCTCAAGCCTGCGTCTCCATGCGATGGGATGTCACTATTGATGTATCGATACAATGATCAAGCAGATCATTTATGGTAATTTTTGAATGGGGAATTTTAAAGTGTGGTTCCAATTCAGCAAAAGGTATTAAAACAAATTTTCTAACACCCAACATGGGATGGGGGATCGTCAATTCATTTGTTTCCAATACTGAATCACCATGAAATAAAATATCAATATCAATGATACGTGGTGCGTTTTTTTCTCTTACCTCTGAGCGTCCCAACATTTTTTCAATTCGTTTAATCACATCTAAAAATTCAAATGGTTTTAATGTGGTGGTACATTTTACTACAGAATTAAGGAAATAGGGTTGATCTATATTGTACAAGGGTTCCGTTTCATAATAGGATGATGATTCAATATTTGAAATATCAAAATTAATGGATAATCCCATAGTGGCCTGGGCGATATTAGATTCCCGGTCTCCCAGGTTTGAACCCAACGATAAATAAGCAGCTACCGGTTTCATTTATTTCTCTCGAACCAATTCCACTTCTACTGTATCTAGATTTGCCATAATCGGCGCATGAGGTTTCCGAATTTTAATAACAACCTTTTGAATTTTAAAATCTGCTAATAATTTTTTACAAATAGTTTGCCCCACTGCCTCAATCAAATGATAATCTTTTTGCGTGAATATGTCGGTGATGACAGATACGGCTTTATTATAATTAATGGTGTCATTCAAATCATCCGTCTGCCCGGCGATAGAAAGGTCCGTATGCATTTCCACATCTATTTCAAATATTCTATCCTTGTCCTTTTCAAATTCGTAAACGCCGTGGCGTGCAGGAATCTTGAGATTTAATATGCGAACTTTATCCAATTATTTTACCAACTTATTTTTTGTTGTAAAAGGTGCCCGTTTTGCCTTGAAGAGAAAATATATTGAGAAAGCTGTGAAAATTATTGACCATATCATATCCGTAAAATACAAAGATTCAATAAGGGTCACTTGCCAAATTATTCTCTTTTAGATTATTAGAGTCATTTCAAAATTTCCATATTATTTAAATACTGTAAATGCACTAAGGGAAATCACTCTGGATGAATCAAGAGACAGGTCCCCCCTCATGATTGGAGTGTATTACCCCAACCATA
>CAXCBH010000191.1:0-3001 GCA_963980675.1 uncultured bacterium
CCTATAATTCTGGTGTGGCTGTGGAGATTGAAAATAATGCCATTCAGGAATTGCAATTTATAAGCGGCACCTTTAATGCGGAATATGGGCAGGCAATGTCCGGAATTGTGAATATTGTGACTAAAGATGGTGATTATTCTGATTATTCTGGGAATTTTTCACAGAGTTTTGGTGGCTATAATTCTGGGAATACCGATATTTTTGATCAGCTCGATCGCATTGATTTTAATAATATTTCTGATATGAAAGGAAATATAGAAGGGCCAATTATTCCTGGGACCCTCTCCTTTTTTGCATCCGGTAGATTTAAGCGTGAAAATGGATATCTATATGGTCAACGAATTTTTCATCCAAATTCTTTTGTTTGGTCTGAAGTAGAAAACATTTGGAAAATTGATAGTTTAGTCGGTTTAGGTAATGGATATATTTTATCAGAAACTGATACTTTAAAACCAGTCTTGGATCGTTTGAGAGCCGCCGATGCTTTTGATTGGGTTGCCATGGATTGGTATGAGCAATCTACCTGGCAAGGTAAATTGAGTTGGCGATTAAATCCTTACATAAAAATAAGTTTTAACCGCATGTATAGTGATACTAAATCACAGGATTATTCTCATGAATATCGATGGAATCCAGATGGGCGAAGTAATTCGTTCAGTACACGAATAGGTGATTTAATTAGAGCAGATTGGTCTTTAAGTCAATCTACTTTTGCTAATGTAATGTATTCTCGAACTGAGAATCATTATAGAAGCCATTTAAGCGATGATCCAGCATTTTGGAAACAAATCGAAGAAAATTGGGATGACAAATATTTCAGCACATTTGATTCAGTTTTGTATTATGTGGACCCGGATATCTTTCTTTATTCAACAGGGAATAATTTCTATGTCGGTGGGCAATCCATGGGCGTGTATAGTCGTAAATCAATTGTAAAAACTTTGAAAGCTGAAATCACAAATCAAATCAATAAGGAACATCAATTAAAAATTGGAATCGAATCTCGTAAAACTAATATCACTTTATCTGACCTTCAGGTTCATTACAGTAGTAATACAAATTATCAACCAAGGTATTTCGCACCCATGATTACTCCAAATAACAATTCTTTTGGACCAAATGGGAGAACACCAGTTGAATTATCTGGTTACTTTCAGGATAAAATTGAGCAAGACCAGATGGTTGTGAATTTAGGTGTACGTTTCGATTATTTTGATCCGGATTGGAAAGTTTTGAATGATTCAGAGGATCCTAATTATTTATCACCTTTAAAACCAATCAATACCTGGTTTGATCTGGATGGTGACAATATGATTTCGGATGATGAAATGAATGATACTAACCGAAAAGATGATGATGATCGTTTGAAATCCAATGCCAATGGCGAATCCTGGTTTAAGGACGTGGATCCAAAAACTCAAATTAGTCCACGGTTTGCATTAGCATTCCCTATCACAGAAAGTGGCTATATGCATTTTTCATATGGGCATTTTTTCCAAAACCCCAGTTTTAATTATATTTATGATAATCCGGAATTTGAAGTACCAGCGGCTTCGGGGATTAGTAACACTATGGGGAATGCGGATATGGAACCGCAACGAACTACCCAATATGAAGTAGGGTTCTCCCAACAAATCGGACGGGATATTGGGATAGAGATCACAGGATATTTCAAAGATATTCGAAATTTAAATTCTACCGAGATTAAAAAATCTTTTATTGCCGGAGATCGATATGGCCTTTTTGTCAATAAGGATCATGCGAATTCCCGTGGCATTACTCTGGCGCTTTCAAAAAGATCCATCGAGAATTTCTCAGGGAATTTGGATTATACATATTCAATCTCTGAAGGCAATGCTTCTGATCCCACGGCTGCATTTTATGATGAAGCATCAGATATTGAACCAGAAAAAATGTTGGTCGCTTTAGACTGGGATCAACGTCATACACTGAAAGGGACAATGACTTATCACCCCACAAAATCATCGGGGATTAGTGGCATTTTTAGCTATGGAAGTGGGTTTCCTTACACCACAGAATTTGCAGGAAATAGAACTGCATTTGAAAACAATGGATTAAAACCGCCTACTTATAATGTGGATTTACGTGCTTTTTACAATTTTGCATTAAATAAAAGAATGAACGTGTCAGCCCATATCAATGTTTATAACCTGTTCAATTTCTTGAATGAATTATCAGTTTATAATGACACAGGAAGGGCGACGTATTCACTCTTGCCCACATATACAGCAGAGTATAGTGGACCCGAGTTGAATACACTGGATGAATATTTGGCTCGTCCCCATTATTATTCATCTCCAAGACAAATCAAACTTGGCATTTCAATTTCATTTAAATAGCATGTTTAAAAAGAAAATTATTCTCATTATAACTTGTATTTATTCCTTAGGAATTTCTGAAGTAGATCCTTCCAAAAAATATCAGGATAGAGAGAATTCAGTTGCTAAGACCACGTCAAATATCGATAGAAAATATGGAGATCATTCTGGTAATAGGGTGTTGTGTCGATTCTATAATCATGGTGGAATTGGTGATTTAAGTAACAGCTTTTCTGGAGTATATCCTATTGGGTCAGGCCATGCATATTTTTATGAATTTACACCTGTGATTGCTGCCAGTGTCATCGATACTAATGGTAATAGAAAACATATAGTATCAGATGGCGCTATCGGTCTTGTGGATCAAAATACTGAAACGGGTGTTCCTTGGAGTTTTGAACCATTATCTGGCTATGCAGATCCAAATCAAGAGTACATGGCAATGAGCGATAATTTGGAATCCTGGCCCGCATCCTGGCCAAATAGAGAAAGTGACTGGGATGGTTTTTGGAACGGCCAATATGGTAAATATACTCGAGCAGACCAGGAGTCTTATTATGTCGTTGATGATTACTATAACGATGAGTTTGCATATTTCCCAGATTCCACTGATATAGACCAAGTACAAAGACGCAGAGGAATGGGAAGTGAATGAGATGTTC
>CAXCBH010000192.1:0-2952 GCA_963980675.1 uncultured bacterium
AAGCAAAAAGTTTAATATTTTCCTGTTCAAATTTCTAGTCATAAAGTGGAAAGTACCGCAACAAATGATGAATTGCAATTGGTCAATTTCAGAGAGAAAAAATCTCTAATGAATTTCAATTTTTCACCACACTCTGATAATAAAGTAGTTATTTAATAATAAAACTCTATAGTGATTGGTGATAGATAATAATAACTTTTTTTCTTTTTTGAAAAAATAAATTATCCATTTACCTTACAAGGCTTTTTTGGAACTTTATATAAGGAAGATATATTATGAGAATGAGAAAGTTAAAATTATTCTTAATTGGATTCGTTATTCCAGTTATCAGTTATAGCCAATCACTGTGCCCGCCTGCATATTTAGATGCTTACTTTTTTAATGAGGAAGTTTTCCTATCATGGATCCAAACAGAAGATTATGGAGATATTCTTTATGATAAATGTTTTCCTGTTTGTTCTTTGGCTATAGAAGAAATGGAAATTGTTCATGATGTAGATAATGGCACTGGTGGATGGTTTCGTTACAGTGACAGTACTGCCATTGATTGCGGTGCAGGAATGTACCCTTGCGATGATGGCGGGGATGATGATTTTAGTGCCCATGCTGCCTACACTCAATCTGACACAATTCCAATTGATAGTCGATTAATTTCGGAAACGATTGATCTGACAAATTATGTATCTGCATATATCGAATTTATCGAAGGCTATAACTGGTCTGTGGATGCTAATGATACTAACTTGGTTGAAGTGTCCACTGATGGAGGCGAAACGTGGTCAGTCGTTTATAGCTCTTGGGCGGGAGAACTTGGCGATGATATTTGGTTTCAAACAGTAGATATTTCTGAATTTGTAGGCAACGAAATAAAAATTGCTTTCAGGTACTATGATTCTGCAGGATATGGTGAAGAATGGTTTGTAGATGAAATATCTGTTTCCGGAAGTGAATCAGCTGATTACGCAGGGTGTGGAACGTTCCAGAATTATAATATATATATTGATGGCGTTTTAGCCGGGTCCACGGAAGATTCTTGGTACACTGCTACTCAATTAGAAAATGGAACAGAATATAGCTTTGAGATAACATCTGTATATGCTGAAGGTGAGTCAGAAGCAAGCTCAAGTGCCTACTCTACACCAATGGGGCCTTTCCAAGTGAATCCGCTCTCACTCAATTTTGATGCATTGTCATTTGGCGAATATCAAGAAGCAATAATGACAATCGAGAATTTTGATACATTGAGTACGGCATTTGAAATTACATCTATTGAACTAGCGAACATTGATGCAGCACTAGATGTTTTAACAGATCCAATGGAAGTTAATTTGTCTGCTTTCACGGACCCACTTGCTTCAGGGTTTAGTCCTGGTTTTTGGGGTGTAGGGGACTCTCTCTTTGCATCTTCTACATATGTACCCTATAGTCCGACAGAAGATGGTGGAGATTTTGCGTTTGTAAATGATGATGCCATAGGTGATGGAGCAGATGAAACAGATGCCTGGCTGATCTCAGATGAAGTTTCAGTAAGCGGGTATTATCCAGCTTTTTTACTTGCAGATATATTCTTCCCCAACCCATCCGGACCTTGCGGCCCGGATCAAGCTGCCTATGCAGATGAGTTTAAGATTCACGTTTCAGTTGATGATGGAGACACTTGGGCATTGGTCGATTCTACAATGGAAACAGGCGTTTGGTACTGGGCGTCCTATATGTATAATCTAACACAGCATATAGGTGACGCAACCAGTTACAAGGTAGCATTTCAATATCATGATTGTGGAGGAGAATGGGGCTACGGGGTTGCAATAGATAATATTGCCATCAAGGAAGGTGATGACTTTACTTGGCTGACGGTTTCCCCTTATAAAGGGACTGCAGTAGCTATCGGTAACCTGAATGATTCTATTTCAGTACAAATTGGCGTTTACGGAACAGATGATGACTTTACCATTGCCGAAGATCTTGTTATAGCTTCGGATAATGCAGAACTCACGGTCCAAATAGGCGTGGGTGTTGAAGTTGCTATTGATGAATCTGGATTAACACCTTTTGAATTTGCACTTCACCAGAACTATCCAAACCCATTTAACCCGGAAACAAATATTCAGTTTGATGTAGCAGAGAATTCTGACGTAAACGTATCCATTTTTAATATTATGGGGCAAAAGGTTGCCACACTGGTAAATGGTAATATGGATGCAGGAATATACCATATTAAATGGAATGGACTTTCTGATAAAGGAATTGCGTTACCTTCGGGAATGTATTTTTATAAAATGAAAAGTTCAGAATACCAATCTGTAAAAAAACTGGTTCTTGTTAAATAAGAAACAGTTATTTTAAATATATTATTATTGTGTTACTTGGAGTGAAATTGACTCCCAGACGTTGGCTTAATATCTTGAGCATCATCGTTCTGGTGAGTCAATTTTCTTTTGCAGGCACCACGGGGAAACTTGTGGGACGTGTAACAGCAAAAGAAAGTGGGGAACCACTCATTGGTGCCAATGTCATGATCGAGGGTTCCGTCCTGGGAGCTGCCACCGATCTCGATGGGAATTTTTACATTTTACAGATTCCACCTGGAACTTATTCCATTCGTTTTTCAATGATTGGGTATCAATCTTTAGTAATCAATGATGTCCGTATGATGGTTGATCTGACGACCACGGCAAACGGTGCCTTATCAGAAAGTGCTGTGGGGCTTGAAGAAGTGGTTGTTCAAGCTGAACGGGCAATGATACAAACGGATGTAACTTATTCCCAAGCCAATATCAGTAGTGAAGAAGTGGATATGCTTCCGGTAGAAGAGTTTGAAGATGTGTTGGCTCTACAGGCTGGTGTAGTTATGACAGGGGGTGAGATTCATGTGAGAGGCGGCCGAGGTGGAGAAATCTCATACATGATTGATGGAATTTCTGTAACAGACCCCTATAATTCTGGATTGGC
>CAXCBH010000193.1:0-2924 GCA_963980675.1 uncultured bacterium
ATTGCTCACATAAACAATTGTTTTATTTCCTTTCAATTCCTTCAGTACATCCCAGGTCAGGCGAATAGATTCTGCATCCATATAACCCGTTGGCTCATCCATGATTAAAACATCTGGATCATGAACCAATTCTCGAACTAACATCGTTTTTTTCTGAGTGCCATGAGATACATTCATAGCCAATTCATTTAAATATTGCGTGAGGTTCAGGGCATCTGCATAACGAAAAATACGAGAAGATGCAGTGGACTTACTTACTTTATACAAATTAGAAGTGAATCGTATATTTTGTTCAAGGGTTAACCATGGATCCAAGTCATTTTCATGAGGCACATATCCAATGAGTTTACGTGTTTCCTGACGGCGTTTATCCATATCCAATCCATGAATGAAAACTTGACCATAGTTAGGGTTCTCAAAGCCAGATAAGAGTTTCAACAATGTTGTTTTCCCTGAATCATTTACGCCAACAATGGCAACAAGACTCCCTCGCTCTACACCAAAATTAAGTCCAGCAAGGATTGTTTTATCCCCTACCAGTTTTCCAACTTTTTTTAATGTTATACTTGCTTCCATTTTATTTATCCACTGATCTATCTAATCTTAATTCATAATCCATCTAGTGTGCTTCAAACCAATTTTCGCCAATCCCATAATCCACAACCAGCGGTACAGATAACTTCATAGCATTTTCCATTTTATCCACAACCAATTTTATTAATAATTCTTCTTCAGACTCCGGAAATTCGAATAATAATTCATCATGAATTTGAAGAACCATTTTTGACTTCATTTTTTGTGCTACTATTTCATTATGAATGGAACACATGGCCAGTTTGATCATTTCCGCTGCAGAACCTTGAATTGGCATATTTATGGCCATCCTTTCTGCAGCTTGTCGTTTTAGACCATTGTCAGAATTTGCATCCCAAACAGGACGACGACGGCCTAACATTGTTTCCACAAATTTATCATTTCGGGCTTTTTCCAAAGTAGAATCTATATAATTCCTGATACCTGAATACTGATCAAAATATGAATCTATTATAGCAACCGCTTCAATTCTTGGAATCTCCAATTCCTGGCTCATTCGAAAGGGGCCTGCCCCATACATGATGCCAAAATTCACAACTTTTGCCGTTCGACGCATTTCTGGTAGCACTGAATCTAATGGGACATTAAAAACATGACTTGCTGTTCGTGAGTGTATATCTTCCCCATTCTGAAAAGCTTGAATCAAACCCTTGTCCTGACTTAAATGTGCCATCACTCGAAGTTCTACTTGGGAATAATCTGCAGAAAATATTTTCCAACCAGATGTTTTTGCTCTAAATGCTTTCCGAATTTCCCGGCCCTCTTCTTTTTTGATTGGAATATTTTGAAAATTTGGGTTTGTACTCGATAACCGTCCCGTTGCTGCTATGGTTTGGTTAAATGTTGAATGAATCCTTCCTGTTTCATCATTCGCTAATTCTGGTAGTGCATCCACATAAGTGTTTTTCAGTTTATTATATTTCCGGTATTCTAAGATATGCCTTGGTAGTTCATGGTGATTTTTTAATTGTTGTAAAACTATTTCTGCTGTACTTCGTTTCTTGATCTGGGGTAATTCCAAAATATCAAAAAGAATATTCGCCAACTGCTGGGTAGAATTAATATTGAATTCTGTTCCAGCTAACCGATGAATATCGTATATAAGTGCATCCAATTTTTTTCCTAAATCATCAGACATCTCCTTTAAAAAGTCCAGATCCACAAATGTACCTTCGTATTCCATTTCAAGAAGAATAGGAATCAAGGGTACTTCAATAGTGGAAAAGAACTCATAGAGTTCTGCTTTTTTCAATCTGGTTTTAAATAATTCAGTGAGCTGAAATGCAATATCTGCATCCTCTATCGAAAAAAATGCTGCTTTTTCTATAGACACCTGATCTATTGTGATCTGATTTTTCCCCTTCCCAACCAACTCTTCAATTGGCACCATTTCATAATTGAGATGTTCTAGACTCAAGGTGTCTAACTTTAATGACCGGGCAGTTGGATTCAGTAAATGAGCAGCAATCATAGTGTCAAATTCAATCCCTTTTACCGTTACACCACATCGCTTGAGAATCAATGAATCATATTTAATATTTTGGCCAGTCTTATAGATTGAGTCATCTTCAAGGATAGGTTTTAATCTTTCCAGCACAATTTCCAGGTCATTTTCTCCGAAATTATTATTTTCTTTCTCCAAATATTGGATTGGTACATACCACCCGGAATCTGCTTTATTTGAAAAACTTAATCCAACAATGTCTGCCTTCATAGCGTGAATTGATGTTGTTTCAAGAGCAAAGGAAAACCATTTAGATATTTTCAATGATTTTACAAGGTCGTTTAAACTCTTTTCAGTCAGGATTGTATTATAATTCTTCTCTACATTGTCCTTTTTTATCTTCACTTCAACATTGGATTCAGCGACCAATTGTTTTAAGAGGGCATGAAATTCCAATTCAGTGAATTTGTCTGTACATGCATCGATATTTATATCCCGTTTCTCTAATTCACCCACGCTACAGGATAGTTCCACATCAGTGAGAATTGTAACCAGTTCTTTACTTAATATGGCATTTTCAACACCATCTTTTAAACCATTGTGAGCTCGTTTATTGGTGACTTTATCTGCATTCTCTAATGCGCCTTCTAATGATCCATAAGATTTGATTAGTTTTACTGCTGTTTTTTCTCCCACCCCTGCCACACCGGGCACATTATCAGAACTGTCGCCCATGAGTCCCAAAAGATCGATGATCTTATTGGGTGGCACGCCCCATTTCTCTTCTACCTTAGCAGAATTATATATAATGGGATGAGGTGTTTTCCGAGTTCCCGGTGCAAACATAAAAATATGGTCATTCATGAGTTGCATAAAGTCTTTATCA
>CAXCBH010000194.1:0-2914 GCA_963980675.1 uncultured bacterium
CAAAGATTTCTGTTTGTGCTAAATTTAAAGATTCATAATCTCGATTCTTTAGCCATGGATATTCTTCTTCATTCGTAATGAATAAGGGTTCCCTGTATAGAGGGTTATACCCTTTATACGTATAAACACCCTCGGCTTGCATGGCTTTAAAAAATGTTTCTCGTGGAATACCACTAAATTCTGATTCATTGTATCTACATATATAAATATGGTTAGCTGACCGAGTAGCACCATCACTCATTTCCATAGCTGTCAAACCATTGAGTCCGTTAAGAAAATTATCTAAGGATTCTCGATTTTTATCTCGGAGATTCATATCGTGAACTAATGTATCCAATTGTGGAATCAACATGGCTGCATTAAGAGCACTCATTCTAAGATTACTTCCCAAACGATGGTGCTCATACCATTTTCCATTGCGAACCCGTCCACAATTATGATAAGAAAAACATGCATCTGCAAATGATTCATCATTGGTAATGATGGCGCCACCTTCTCCCGAACTCATATTTTTCGATGACTGAAAACTAAAAATTCCACCTAGACCAATTGCTCCAACCTTTTTATCTCCATACCTTGCACCATGTGCCTGAGCCGCATCTTCTATAACCACCAAATTATGTCTCTCAGCTAAGATCTTGATTGCTTTTAAATCAACAGGTGAACCACCAATATGAACCGGAAGGATCACTTTTGTTTTATCCGAGATTTTTGATACAATATCATTAGGATCCATATTCCCTGTTTTAAGATCTATATCTGCAAATACTGGCACTGCATTTGCCATGAGAATAGCAGTGGCTGTAGCAATAAATGTGTAAGCAGGAATGATAACTTCGTCACCTGCTTTGACCCCTGCAGCTTTCAACGCAACCCAGAGAGCAGAAGTACCACTGTGTAGAGAAATGCAATATTTGGCATCGTGATAGTTAGCAAAATTATCATTGAATTCAGCAATAGTTTTACTGCCAACGCCCCATTTCTCATTATTCAAAGTATCTAGAACATGGTCTCGAATCTCATCCGAAGTTCGTGGCCAGGATGGAAATGATTTTGTTCTAACGGGGCTTCCACCAAAAAGAGCTAATTCAGACATTTATAATAGATTACTCAAATTCATAGGCAGGGAAATTACTCTCAATTATGGACTTTTATCAACGACACTGATATTTATTTTTTAAAGACAACTTATGAATTATGTGGCACCATCCGTCATGCTTCTTTGTCATATCGTCACGCCACTTTACGATTTTTCTGTTCATTTACGCCATATTTACACTCAATCTGCTATTATGTACATCATAATATATTTGGTATTTAATTTGCTGTAGAACTTTGATTATTTAACAAACAAAAAAGGAGTCAAAAATGACTTTAGTAAAATGGACCCCCAGACCCACGTCAATCTTAAATGATATGGATAAAATGATCAGTAATGTATTTGAAAATGACTGGAACTTTCCGGTTCGTTCTAAAACAAATTGGTCACCCCCAGTTGATGTAAAAGAAACAGATGATTCATTCACATTAACCGCAGATATACCGGGACTTACAAAAAAGGAAGTCAATGTAAATGTCGCCGATGGGATTGTTTCTATTTCCGGTGAACGGAAATTTGAGAATGAAAAAGAAAGCGATAATTATCACTATCGTGAACGCCAATATGGTTCTTTTTTACGCACTTTCAATCTTCCTGAAACTGTAAATGAAGAAGAGATTACTGCTAACTTTAAAAATGGGATTTTATCTATTGAACTTCCAAAACAAGAAGTAGTCCTTCCAAAAGAAAGACAGATTAAGATTAGTTAATCCTTCTCATTTTGAGTGAATAAAAAGGTCAGCCTTTTGGCTGACCTTTTTTTATAACTATTAATATTCAAACAACAACCCCGCCATCCACATTCAGGACGGTTCCTGTAATATAACTCGCAGCTCCTTCATTAGTAAATTGCTGCGCAGTTGCTTTACCAATGCCACACCGCCTTCAGTTATGACAGCAATGTTATTTTCTAATAGACCCATAAAGATTAAAAATCACCTTCATAATAGCTAATATCTAGTTTATTACACTCTGATTGAATATTCCCTTTCATGGTTCGAGGACCACTGAAAAACAATCTAGATTTTCTTGATTCATTTTGAGACTGCAACTCTCTCAGTTCAATTGACCAATCAGGATTCCCAAAACTTGATTTCCCCCACAAATTATCAATCAGGATTACGTCTGTTTCTTTATCTAAAATATTTGTGGAGATGTACATCATTTTTTCTTTCATATTTTCAGGCTGCTTATCTACAAAATAGATGTGATAATGGAAAAAAGTGTCTGCATCAGCGAAATTAATTTCATGTAACAATTTAGTGAACCATTCAAAATAATGGTCATCACTGCTCAGCCAAAATAAATCAATCCGTTTCAGTTTTATATTGTCTGGATCTTTTTTTGATCTCATTGCAATATCCTGTAAAATGGGCGCTATTCGTGATATTCCATGGCCAGCACCAACTAAAATAGCATGTTCCGATTGAAGAATCTTATTGCTTGATGACCCATAAGGGCCATCGATTCTTAAATCCCAATTCAGCTCTTCATTCTGGATGAGCCCTTCCACCGTTTCATGGTGAAGCTTTTTTGTCCACCGATTATTTGACTCTACATGCAGAATAAGATTATCTTCATTGGTATGACCAATAATATTAAATGGATACCATTCCATTTTTGATATATGTGAACAATTGACGTAAACATAATCTCCGGGAGTGAAAGCAAAGCCATCCGGCGCAGAAATAGTAATTTCAATAATTTTTGACGGTAAAAGATGAATCGCTTTCAAATTGACAAAGGTACGGTTCTTTTTCCGATTGATGAGAATATTATATAGGAAAATGAGCCTTGGGATAAGTAGCCATTGAA
>CAXCBH010000195.1:0-2912 GCA_963980675.1 uncultured bacterium
GGCTGTAGAGATTGTCCCCCGTTCTTCTGAAACAACTACAACAATTGCATCCGATTCTTCAGTAATTCCTAATGCAGCACGATGTCGTGTACCCATCTCCGGTAAAACCATCGGGCTTTCTGTCAAAGGCAAAATACAGCCTGCAGCTTCCAATAATGTATTTTGCAATATGACAGCCCCATCATGCATGGGCGAGCCTGGATTAAAAATAGACATGAGTAAGGGTGTTGAAACTTCCGCTTTTAAAGGTGTTCCCGCTTCTTTATAAGAGCGAAGTCCCGTCTCTCGCTGAATTACAATCAAAGCACCCCATTTTTTTTCTGCTAGAATCAAAGAAGCTTCAACAACGGCTTCCAAGGAACGGGAAGTTCCCATCATAAAAATGCGCTGGAAAAATCGTGTTTGTCCAACATAGATTAAAAGTCGTCTGATTTCCGGTTGGAATAAAATCACAAATGCTACTACCCAAACAGTTTGGAATTGATTCACTAACCAGGACATTGCACTCAATCCAAATGAATTGAACAGGAAGGATGAGATGAGCAATATCACCAATCCAATCAACATTTGTCCGGCCCGGGTTTCTCTGAAATATTGGTATACTTTTATAAAGACCCAAGTGACCAAGATGATATCAATCACATCAATTAAAGTCAAAGTCAGGAATCCAAATTTGAAGAGGGTCATGCGGCAGTCCTGATCTTTTCAGTAATTGTAACCACTCGTTTCATTTCTTTCACATCATGAACCCGTACAATTCTTGCACCATTTAAAATACCGGCAGAAACAGCTGCTGCTGTTCCTTCTATTCGATCATGAGATGGAAGACCCAACATGGACCCTATAAAAGCTTTTCGGCTAGGGCCAATTAACACGGGATATCCCAACTCACAGAATTCATTCAATTTTTGAATAATTGTAAAATTATGATCTAATGTTTTTCCAAATCCAATTCCAGGATCCAAAATGATTTTTTCTGTTTTGATTCCGGCAGATTTGGCAATATTAATTTGACTTAGAAAAAAAGAGCTGATTTCACCCACTAGGTCATCATAATGTGGTTTTTTTTGCATTGTTAAGGGTTTTCCTTTCATGTGCATTAAAACCACTGGCACATCCAATGATGATACCACAGATGGCATGTTTTTGTCCAAAGAAAATCCGCTAATATCATTAACAATATCGGCACCAGCTTCCACAGCCTGTTTTGCTACAACTGATTTTGTAGTATCAATAGAAATTAAAACGACCGAATCTGTCTTCCGAATCAGTTTGATGACGGGAAGGATTCGATTCAATTCATCTTTTACAGAAATTGGTGTAGCACCTGGACGAGAAGATTCACCCCCAATATCCAGAATATCGGCTCCATCCTTAATCAGCGACATGGCATGATTTACAGCAGAATTCTTTCTAAAATATTTCCCGCCATCGCTGAAAGAATCCGGCGTTACATTAATGATACCCATAACCAGTGTTTCCCGGTCAGGATTCTGGCACCATTCAGAAAAATTGTGACGTGACAATTTTGATTTCAAGTCAGGAATTCACATCCTGTTTTTTTTCTGGTTGATGTTGTTTTGGCTTTGCTTTATCCTGCTGGGGTTTGGAATGATTCTTCTGACGATAATTTTTTTGTGCCTTTTCCCCATCCTTCATTCGTGGTTTATTTTGGCGCTTTCGGGGTTTCCGCTTATTTTTGGGTTTATTTTGGCCATTCAACGCTCTTGTAAGTTTTTCACCTTTTAGAATTTTTTCAAGATCTATCGAATCGATCGTTTCGTATTTCAATAGTTCCTGAGCTATTCTATGAAGAATTTCAATGTTTTTTCGAAGAATTTCGTCAGCAATTCGTTGGGAATCACGAACAATCCGAGAGATTTCTTCATCGATCATACGTGCCGTTACTTCACTGTAATCCTTGTGAGATTGAATTTCTCGTCCCAAAAATATTTCTTCATTCTTTTTCCCGAAGGTCATTGGACCTAACAAATCACTCATCCCCCACTCTGTCACCATTTTCCGTGCAATTTGGGTTGCTTGTTCGATATCGTTTCCAGCGCCCGTTGTCATTTGATTAAAAATAACCATTTCAGCGCTTCTTCCTCCCATAAGAATAGCAAGACGACCTTCCACATAACTGCGTTTATAGCCATGTTTTTCATCAATAGGGAGTTGCATTGTGACGCCCAAGGCGCGCCCCCGGGGAATAATGGTAATTTTATGTACAGGATCAGCACCCTTGGTTTTGATGGCCACCAATGCATGTCCCGCTTCGTGATAAGCAGTTACTTCTTTTTCTTCATTCGAAAGAATCATGCTTTTCCGCTGAGTACCCATCATTACTTTGTCTTTTGCTTCTTCGAAATCATCCATATCAATGGATTTTTTTCGTTTACGTGCCGCAAGCAATGCTGCTTCATTCACAAGATTGGCAATATCTGCACCTACCATGCCCGGTGTACCTTTAGCTAAAGATTCCAAATCTGATTTCGCATGATTTACAACTACTTTCTTGGTATGGACTTTCAAGATACCCAAGCGGCCAATGTAATCCGGTACATCCACCATAATTTGGCGATCAAAACGACCGGGTCTTAGCAAGGCTGGATCCAACACATCGGGCCGATTTGTTGCGGCAATGACAATTACATTCTGGGTATTATTAAATCCATCCATTTCAACGAGAAGCGCATTCAAGGTTTGCTCACGCTCATCATGTCCACCTCCAATTCCGGCACCGCGCTGACGACCTACTGCGTCCATTTCATCGATAAAAATAATAGAAGGTTCAGTCTTTTTAGCTTGCTCAAAAAGATCACGAACACGGGAAGCCCCCACTCCCACGAACATTTCTACAAAATCTGCACCACTTAAACTATAAAATGGTACAGATGCTTCCCCTGCAACGG
>CAXCBH010000196.1:0-2895 GCA_963980675.1 uncultured bacterium
TCCTCTGCTGTATTCTTTCCTTTCGAATACTCCCATAGGGCCATTCCAAACAACTGTTTCTGATGAGCTTATGATTTTGTTGAATTTGGTAATGGTTTCTGGACCAATATCTAATCCCATGAGATTGTTAGGAATATCATTAATCAAAAAAGGGCCCTTTGGCTCATTATCATCCAAAGATTTTCCGCATATCACATCTTCTGGTAAATAAAGTTTAACTTGGCTGGTTCTAGCTAGATTCAATATTGTTTTTGCAGTTGATACCATGGCATCATCTACGAGGGACCCACCTATCTCTTTTCCACGAGCTTTCAAGAAAGTGAATGCCATTCCACCGCCAATAATAATGTTATCAGCTTTTTCCATGAAATGGTGAATGAGCCCTAATTTGCTACCAATCTTTGCCCCACCCAAAATCAAGGTAAGGGGACGATTCGGCTTTTGGATGAAACGATCCAGAAAATTAATCTCTTTATCCATAAGCCATCCAATGCCTGCATGCTTGAAATGAAATGCCACTCCCACATTTGACGCATGGGCGCGATGAGCTGTCCCAAATGCATCATTGATGTAAATTTGCCCATGACGTGCTAACCGTGAAGCAAAAGTTGGATCATTTTTCTTTTCTCCTGGATGAAATCGTAGATTTTCTAATAGATGAATCTCTCCGGCTTTCAGGCTTATAGAGGTATCAATAGCATCATTAGAGACACAATCTTCAGAAAATTTGATAGGCATTTCCATAAGCCCAGCCAATTCTTCTCCAACTGGAATCAAACTTAATGTAGAATCCACTTCACCGTCTGGTCTACCTAAATGCGACATAAGAACGACAGCTGCACCACCATCCAAACATGTATTGATGGTGGGCATGACTGCCTTAATTCGAAAATTATTGGAAACCTTTTCCCCTTCCATTGGTACATTGAAGTCCACTCGCATGAGGATATTTTTCCCCTTTAAATCAAACGCTTTCAGCGTACGTATCATCTTTTTTCTCCAAGGGTGTTGCCACGGTAAGTGCAACAATTGTTTTTGCTCCGGCATCTTTTAATATGGATGCTATGGATGAAATGGTCGACCCTGTTGTTAATACATCATCCACGATTCCAATGTTTTTATCTGTAACATCCTGATTGATCTTGAATGCTTTTTTCATGTTATTTAATCGTTCTTTTCTGTCAAGAGTTGTTTGAGAAATGGTATGTTTTATCTTTTTCATTAATTTTGAACGGACTGGTTTTTGAACGGCTTTCCCTAATCCATCTGCGATCCACCTAGCTTGATTAAACCCCCTATCTCTAAACTTTACAGGATGAAGCGGTACGGGTATCAAATAATCCAATTTCTGAATTGTTCTTTTATGAAGTTGATCTCCCAATAATTTGCCCAGAAAAAAACCAATTCTTGCTCGCTCTTCATACTTCAATGAATGAATGGCGGTTCTTAATTCATCACCAAAATCCCAACCCGAAAGTGCTATATCAATACCATCATTCACTGTTAATTCCTGAACCCTGTTTTCAATTGGGAGCGGAGTCATATGTTGAATACAATCTAGGCAAATAGGATCCTGTGAGAAAAATTCTCCTTCTTTACAGACCAGACACTGATTTGGAAAAAGTAAACTTATAAATGCATTCCCCACTGTGCTCAGACTCGGAATAATTGTCAAAATAGCCATATTAGATTATTGAAATTAGTGGAATATCTAAAAACATACCAAGGTAGATTGGTTGGATATTTCTTTTTCTTTAGAAGGGCGGTAATTTCACCTATGCCTGATTTTTTTGTCGATAACAAATCCAAGACCAATTTCCAGGATCTTATGCCCCACCGCATACATGAGATCTTGCTGGTCGCCAGTGTTTATGATGCATTTATTCTTGAAGAAGATGGTCATCTCACGGAGCAGATTTTGACAGAGTATATTGGCATGAATTTCAATTATGCTCCCAGAGTTACTCGTGTTTCCACCGGGCGCGAGGCTATTGAAATAATGATTAAAAAGAAATTTGATCTGGTTATTGTCATGCTCCGGATTGAAGATCAAGATCCTATTTCACTAGGTACAGCCATCAAGGAGCAATATCCAAGAAAACCAGTGATTCTTCTGGTATTTGATGAAACAGAACTTAAACAACTACCTGAAGCTATTACACCAAAATCAATTAATCGCATCTTTATCTGGTCTGGTGATGCCAGTGTTTTTCCTGCCATTATAAAATATGTGGAGGATCGAAAAAATGCTAAGCAGGATATTGGTAAAGGCGATGTTCGCTCAATCTTGTTGGTGGAAGATTCTCCAGGGATGTATTCCGTTCTTCTTCCATTGATATATAAAGAGATTATGTATCAGACAAAGAACTTAGTGAATCGAAGTTTGAGTCAATCCCAGCGATTGCTTCATCTCAGAGGAAGACCAAAAATTCTATTAACACCTAATTTTGAAACAGCACAAAGATTTATTAAGAAATACAAAAATAATATGATTGGCGTGATCTCGGATGTGCGATTCCCAAAGAAGGGGATTAAAGATCCTGAAGCAGGGTTAAAGTTTGCACAATGGGTTCGGGAAATTGATTCATCCATACCAATTATGCTTCAGTCTACCGATATAGATAACCGTGAAATGGCCAAGAAAGTTAATGCGGCATTTCTACATAAAAGATCCAATACACTTTTCACAGATCTGCGAGTTTTTATCACAGAAAATTTTGGTTTTGGAGACTTTATTTTTAAAACATCCAATAAAAAAGAAGTTGGGCGCGCCAAATCGATCGATGAATTCATTAACGGAATTCGAGAAATTCCGGTTGAATCGTTATTGTACCATGCAAAAAATCATCACTTTTCCAACTGGCTCGCTGCAAGAACAGAATTTAAACTTGCTTC
>CAXCBH010000197.1:0-2858 GCA_963980675.1 uncultured bacterium
GCTATTTTTGCTACTATTTTGTTCTTAGCCTCTTTTGTTGCTTCTTCTGCTTTTTCTGCTTCTTTTTCTGCTGCTCTGTGTTTCTCTCGTGTTTTCTCAAATTCTGCCACTGCTTCTTCTGCCTTTTTTTGTGCTTCTGCTGCTTTTTCTAATGGAAAAACCGCATCCACTTTCGGTGAAATAATACCATCATCTAACCATTTCAATAATAAACTCCCATACTTTTTCACAAGATCTTGTCTTTTTTGGATCAATCCCAAATGAAAACCAAATACGCCTTTATTTTTCGACATGAGATGCATAGGATTGAATTTTGGCATACCTAGATATTCCGGAAGAATCTTTAAAATATTCTTTTTTGTTCCTGGTGCAGCCTTGCTGAAACCGTAAGAGATTAATCGACCAAATTCTGCCAAACATCCAAAGCTATCTTTCAACGCTTTACCTCCTAACGAATCAATGATAACATCTGCGCCATTTCCATCAGTAATCTCTAATACACGATCCTTAAAATTTTCCGACCTATAATCGATCAAATGCTCTACACCCATTTCACGAATTTGATCATGTTTCCATCCGGAACAAGTTCCAATAATTTTTACACCCAAATGTTGTGCAATCTGTAACGCAGCAATGCCAACCCCTCCGCCAATCCCATGAATTAGGAACCATTCATTTTCGCGAATGGCAGCCTGGTGAATCATCATAAAATAAGCAGTAAGATAATTAACAGGGATAGCCGCTGCCACATCCAGCCACTTTTCATTAATGAAAAATAATTGATTTACCGGCACATTCGTATGGGTCGAGTAACCATGAAATCGAGATAATCCCACAACGGCACGTCCAACAAGGTTTTTGGTTTTGTCATCTCCGGTCTTTTCGATTATTCCTGCAATTTCGAAGCCCGGAACGTATGGCGGTTTTGGTGCAGTAGGATAAAGTCCCATCCTGCCCATAATATCGGCAAAATTAATTCCAGAATACTTTATTTTAACACAAACTTCACCAATTATTGGTTCTTTGAGAGAATCAGATTTTAATTTTAAAACATCGGGCACGCCGTGTTTTGTAACAAATATTGATTGGCATTCAGTCATAATGGAGCCCTGAAGTTAAATACGTCTTGCTCATTGTTTCATCAATTACCATACTTTAAATTTGCCTCCCGTTTTCCACGGTATATTTTCCAATTTTATCAATTTATAATTATGAAAGGTATTTTATGGGACTGATGACATCCATGCGTGAAAAGATGCATGTTGTTTTGTGGGCACTGCTCGCAATGTTTATTTTGAGTATGACTATCGGCGGACTTGTCGGTGGTGCTAATGTTTTGGATATCCTTGCAGGAAACGTTGACCCCAGAACAACCATTGCACAAATCAATGGAGAGGATATTTCACCAGATTACTTTAACCAACTAGTAAGTCAACAGTTAGAGCAAGCCCGATCGAATGGGCAAAAATTAAATGATTTCCAGATTCGCCGTGCACGAGATACGGCTTGGGATAATATGCTTCAGGATGTATTGGTTTCACAGGAAGTTAAACGATTAAATATTTCTGCATCTAATGAAGAGGTTATGTACCACCTTGAGAATAATCCACCTCCCTTCCTGCAACAAAACCCAAGCTTCCAGACCGATGGGGTTTTTGATTGGGATAAATACCGAACTGCTTTGGCAAGTCCCCAAGGCGATGAATGGCTTCCAATTGAATCATTTATGAAAAACACCTATGTCCCAAACTTTAAACTGCAAAAATTGCTGGATGAAAGTATAATCATTACGGAAAGAAATATAAAGAATGAATTTATTAAGCGAAATGTGAATTATACAATTTCAGGAATTCATATTACATCTGGGAAAGTACCCGTGGAGGAATCCGAACCCAGCGATAGTGAAATTCGCGAAGAATATAATAAAAGTAAATCCGATTTTAAACATGATGAACTTCGTTCCGTATCCTATGTTTCATGGAAAAAGGAGCCAGCAAAGAATGATTCTGTCTCGGTTCAAAAACTGGCAACTGCAATTTATGAACGCGCAAAGGAAGGTGAAGAATTTGCAACTCTGGCTAATGAATACTCTGTAGATCCAGGAAATCAAGGTACAAAAGGTGGCGACTTGGGATGGTTCGGAAAAGGCCAAATGGTCAAGGAATTTGAAAAAGCTGCATTTTCTGCGAAAAAAGGTGAGATTATTGAACCTGTAAAATCCAATTTTGGATATCACATTATCTATGTAAGAGATAAAAAAGTAGAAAATGGCGAAGAAAAAGTTTTAGCATCTCATATTTTACTAAAAATTGAAATCAGTTCAACAACCCTATCTAATCTGAAAAGGGATGCCACCCTATTTAGTTATGATGCACAAGATAACGGATTTTCGTCAGCCGTATCAGAACACAACCTTGATATTGTAAACCATAAAAAAATGAATGAAGAAGGTTTTTCAATAAAAGGACTTGGCGGGCTTCGTGCAGCTGTTCGTTTTGCATTCAACAATAAAGTGGGTGATGTATCTGATATTTTGGAGAACGATCAGTATTTTTCAGTATTTACACTAGATACAATTATTTCACCTGGATTCAAATCATATGAAGAAGTCCAGGCACAAATAAAAAGTACCCTGAAGAAAACAAAGGTCATGGCAGCCACTTTGGATGAAGCAAATAAATTGTTACTCAGTATCTCAGGGAATGATATGAAGCTGGATGATGCCATCGATGATGACTCCGAACTGGACGCCGTAAAAAATGAATCCAAACAACTGGTTCAGGGTTTTACATCCATTGGACGGAGTAATTACGTGACCGGGGCACTTCTTGCTTCAAAACCAGGTGAAACCCTTGGAC
>CAXCBH010000198.1:0-2827 GCA_963980675.1 uncultured bacterium
TTTCTCTTTTTAATTTGGAAAGTTTTTTAGAATCCCGAAGTCCCTCAATTGTATGATCGTCTGGTAATATAACTGCCGCCGCCAAAACCGGACCGGCCAAAGGTCCGCGGCCTACTTCATCTACACCAGCTATTATTTCCATTCTTTTTTCCAGTATGATAAACCGTCACTTTGTATCCAAAGAGCACCGGAATAATCTGTCCGATGAATTTCTATTTGATAATCTTTTAATCTGTTCATAATGATGGGAGATGGGTGGGAAAATTTATTGCCTTCTCCTACAGATACCACAGCCAAATCGGGTTTTATAATAGATAACACCTTTTCGGTTGTGCTTGTGATGGAACCGTGATGCCCCACTTTCAAAACATCCACTTTCAAATGGTCTCCGAATTGAATAAGAGCTTTATCACCTTCGTGCTCCAAATCACCTGTGAATAAAATTGATTTTTCTCCCACTTTTAATTTAAAAACTATACTGGCATTATTCACATTATGCTGATTTACTGAGAAGATAGAATCAGGGGCAAAGAATAATATAGATTCCTTGGGTGTTATCTGCAGTATCTCTCCAGTTTTGGGTTTCTTGATGAATGTACCTAACTCTGTATAACGATCAATTAAATGATTATATGTCCACGAACCATACCCAGAATATGTATCCATGAGTGTATCTGTTGGTATTGATTCTACAACGGACACCAATCCGCCTATGTGATCTGCATGAGGATGGCTCATAACTGTCCAATCGAGCATTTTAATCCCCAAGTGATTTAAGACGGGAAGCACTACTCGCTCACCCCAGTCTTCCCTTCTGTTTCTATTTCCAGCATCCACCAGCATCGTTTTTCCATTTGAAAACTGAATCAAAGCTGCATCACCTTGTCCTACATCCATGAATATTATATTTGTCACAGGTTTAGGTGAAATTCCTAAGATCATTAAATTGAGCATCAATAGAAATGTGATTAGACCCTTGCCGCGATATTTTGATTGAAAAACGAGAAAAATACCAAGAATCATCAAACCGTAAAGCGCCACATCGAATAACACGATTTGCTCAACAGGGATTGATGAAAATGAAAAAGATGAAAAGAACCGGGCAAACCATGAAATAATAATTTGGAGCAACCAGGCAACTTTTCCAGCCAATACGGAAAAAAAAGGAGAAAAGGATAAAGCGATAATCATAAATCCAACTACGACGATGACCCCAACAATGGGAACAATAATCACATTTGCCACGAGAGAAATAATCGGAATCTTGTGAAAGAAAGCTGCCGTGATAGGTAATGTCCCAATCTGGGCTGATAATGAAACCAAAAAGAGAGACAGCGTGTTTTTTATGAATAAATTTTGAATATGTGTGGGATTAATTGCTTCTGGTAATAGTTTTTCAAATAGCCCATAGAAATAAATAATAGAAATCACAGCGGAAAAACTCAAAATAAACCCTAAACCCATGATATATAAAGGGTCGTACGCCAGTAAAAGACATGCAGCAAATCCAATGATATTCCAAATATTCACCGGACGATTGACAATGGGTGATATAACATATAAACCAGCCATAATAGATGCACGAACCACACTGGGCTTTCCACCTGTAAGAGCACAGAAAGCGAATAGTCCTAAAATGATAACAACACGATTCCAACCCCACGGAATACGGATAATTGAAGCAAAAATAGTTAAAATAATTAGAACATATCCCACATGCAGCCCAGACACAGCCAAAACATGGATTACACCTGTATTGGCAAAATCTAATTTCATATTTTCATCGATAGTGGACTTATCACCTAAAAGCAGTGCTGTTAGTAATCCAGCCGTTTTAGGATCTGTTGCATCGTTCAGGGAGTTTCTGACAAAAGTCTGAGATGAGCGAATCCAACTTATAATAAAAGGCAAATTGCCTTGATGAATAATGCTTTCATGTTTTTTATCAATAAATAACCTACCATAATTCCCTTGACGGCTAAAGTGGGATCGAAAATCAAAATCACCAGGATTTCTTTTACCCACCAGTTTTTTCATCTCACCTTTTGATAAAAGTGTATCACCCTCATTTGGGATTGGCCCTTTCCCATAAACAGACACATTGAAATCACCTTTGATTGGGTTGTCCGATAGAAATAAAATCTCACAATCAGTTCGCCAACCATATTCGGTCTCTTTTACGCTATGAACAATTCCCGAAAATGAAACAGTCTTTCCATGTAAAGAATCAGCCAGGGATAAGTTTTGTTCAATCTCATTGTTTCGGACAGATGAAATAAACCATCCGCATGCAAAAATGAGACTCGAAAGTAGAAAAAGAAAAATTTTATCGGATTGCCGAAGCAAAAGTCCAATGAAAATGATAAAACATAAAACGAAGGGAAACCATGTAATTTGCCAATTGATTCCAACGATAATTCCCAATGCTAAGAACATAGAACAAATAAAATAAAAACGAGTGCGGATGATACTTTTGTACTTGTTTTCCATATATAAAATGTACCATAAGCAAGATTAGAAGAATAACGATTTGTCCTTATTCACTCTTTTCTCTAAACTCCTCACTATATTTTTTACTTCAACGGAGATTTCATGGACAGACATAAAGCCGGTTTAATTGCATTTGGTATTATTATTTTTATCATGTACGCCTTTGGGCTTCATATTTTTGATGCAGTATGGTCGTTCCCAAGTCAGCGTGCAGTGCCTCTTATGGTATTGGCTTTGGTGGGTACGGGTATTTATGCTACCATTCGGCTAGGTTTTCCGCAACTGCGATATTTAAAACATGGTATTAATGTTACCCGGGGTCTTTACGATAATCCTG
>CAXCBH010000199.1:0-2825 GCA_963980675.1 uncultured bacterium
GTCCATGGTGAAAGTACGATCGCTTTTGAATAATTTTCTGCCAGATGTGGTGGTTGGAACTGGTGGGTACGCTTCTGCTCTACCCCTTTACATGGCATTCAAAAAGGAAGAATCTCTACCCATTGTTCTTCAGGAACAAAACTCATTCCCTGGAATTACTACACGCTGGTTTGCCCAAAAAGCAAAAGCTGTTTGTGTGGCATTCAGTGAAGCCAACAATCATTTGGATAAAGAGACGATTCTCACTGGTAATCCAGTACGGAAAGGGATTGCTGATGGAGATAAAAATAATGGGATAAATGAATTTAAAATGGCAAAAGATCATTTAACTATTTTTCTTTTTGGGGGCAGTCAAGGATCAGCATATCTAAATAAAATAATGGATCAGGTTGTGTCCAATATTGCCGGTGCAGGTTTGCAAATACTTTGGCAGACCGGTGACTTGGAATATGCAAAATATAAGCATCGCGAAGCAGAAAATATTCGGATTATTCCTTTCATTGATAATATGGCAGATGCTTATGCCATGTCGGATCTTATTATTTGCAGAAGTGGTGCGTTAACATTGGCGGAAGTCACAGTTTGCGGAAAACCCAGTATTCTAGTCCCATTTCCTTCAGCAGCAGCAGATCATCAGACAAAAAATGCACAAGCATTGGTAAATGCCGGCGCTTCACGAATATTGTTTGAAAAATCACTTCATGCACAAGATTTCTTCCATTCAGTCATGAATTTGATCCATGATAAAGCTGAATTAGAAAAAATGAGTGATGCATCAAAAAAATTGGGACGACCGGATGCCACACGCGAAATTGTAGATCATATTTTCGAGGCCGCTGCATGACTTTTCGGAAAATCAATAAAGTTTTCTTCGTGGGAATCGGCGGTATCGGTATGAGCGGCATTGCAGAACTCCTTCTCAATTTGGGTTTCACGGTTTTTGGATCCGACATGAGCGAAAATGATAATGTCGTTCGGCTTAAAAGCCTCGGTGTTGATGTAAGGATTGGGCACGATCCAGCAAATTTAATCGATGCAGATGTTTTGGTTTATTCCAGTGCAGTACCCCTGGAAAACCCGGAAATTATGAAAGCAAGGCAAAAAGGAATTCCTGTGATTCGCAGAGCAGAAATGTTAGGTGAATTAATCAATGTAAAGGAAACCAGTATTGCTGTAGGCGGCACACATGGAAAAACCACCACATCTTCTATGATAGGTGCAATGTTATCCTACTCTAAAATGGACCCAACCCTGGTTGTGGGTGGATTGGTTCAAAATTTGAATTCGAATTCGAAATTGGGAACTGGTGATATTATCGTTGTAGAAGCGGATGAATTTGACCGCAGTTTTCTAGCTTTAAAACCAACTATCGGCATTATTACCAATATAGAATTAGAACACACTGACTGTTATGAAGATCTGGAAGATCTGCAAAATGCGTTTCTCCAATTCAGTCAATCTGTACCATTTTATGGCGAGGTTATTCTTTGTGCAGATTCACCTGCAGTTCAGGAAATTTTACCAAAAATTGAAAGGCCCATGACCACCTACGGACGGTCAAGGGATGCGGCCTACCGAGCGGAAAATCTACGATTTGACGAAAACAGTTCCACATACTCTGTTTTTCGCGCGGAGGAAAACCTGGGAGAAATTCAGTTAAATGTTCCTGGTGAACATAATGTACTGAACTCCTTAGCTGCCGTTGTTTTAGGATTGGAAATGGGCCTTTCTTTCCAAATGATACAAAAAGGGATTACTAGTTACAAAGGAGTTCGACGCCGATTTGATATTAAAGGGATTCACAAAGATATAATGGTCGTGGATGATTATGCCCATCATCCCACTGAAGTGGAAGCAACCTTAAATGCAGCTAAAGCAGGATGGGATCGACGAATCGTGGCTGTATTCCAACCACATCTTTATACCAGAACTCAGGCATTTTTTCGTGAGTTTGCAACGGCATTGCAAATTGCAGATTTGGTAGTGATAACAGATATTTATCCTGCACGTGAAAAGGCGATTCCTGGCGTCACTTCGAAACTTATCTTCGATGCATGCTATCCTAAAATGAAAATGAATTGTCATTATGTTCCAGACTTGGATGATTTGGAAGAAAAGTTAGATGAAATTATTATTCCAAATGATATGATTATTACCTTAGGCGCAGGTAGCATTTGGCGATATAGTGAATCCTATATGGATCATTTAGCCTATTCAGCAGATGGAGTAACAGGTTGAAGCATATGGGAGAATTAAGAAAAATCGTCCAGGGAACACTGCTTGAGAATGAACCCATGTCAAACCATACATCATATGGAATTGGTGGACCTACTGGTGCTTATATCACACCCAAAGACCGATGCGATCTGGCTGAAATATTGAAATTTGCTAAAAAATATTCAATCGAAACTCATTTTGTGGGTTCTGGTTCAAACTTGCTGGTTGCTGATTCAGGGATCGATGGTATAGTAATTACACCAGCAAAAACACTTACCCAATTAGAATTCAACGATGGGCATGTGGTTGCTGAATCTGGTGTAATGCTTGGACGATTGGTTAAAGAATGTATTAAGCGGAATTTGACAGGTGTTGAAAGTATGATTGGCGTACCAGGAACATTGGGCGGTGCATTGGTCATGAATGCAGGTGCTTTTGGTGGAGAGATCTCCAATTATTTACATTCGGTGGAAATCATGAATATGTCAGGCAAAATCAAGACCTATTATCCTGGTGACATTGATTTCGCATACAGGTTTTCCACTTTGAGAACCGATGAATTCGTTTTATTGGCTCGGTTTGATCTCAAGGAAGAAAAGTCAATAATC
>CAXCBH010000200.1:0-2810 GCA_963980675.1 uncultured bacterium
AAACGGCATCACTAAAAGAAAGTGCAGCATAAACATATCTTCCCTGTTCAAAATATAAATCAGCCAATGAAAGATGAGGCTGAACATCTTTTGAATTGAGTTTAACTGCGCGCTGAAACGTTTTTTTAGCTTCTTCTACCCGACCAAGCCGTAAATGATTTTCACCAATCAGTTGAACAAAACCCGTGTGCGTTGGATATTTTTCAGATGCTTCCTCAGAGAGATTCAATGCTTCTGTATAATCTCCGGAAGCCATTTTATCACGAATAATAGTGATTCGTTGGGCTGGCCCATCTGGTGCTCTCTCAGAAGAAAGAGTAAGTATATCTCGACTCAGCTTTTTTTGTTGATCTGTTTGGACAAACATAGACATAGCTTCAATGGTTGCTCTATGGTTTGGGTCCAAGTATAATGCTTCTTCAAATGCATTTTTTGACTTTTGATATTCACCCAAGGTTGCATATAATGATCCTAGGAAAAAATGTGCGTCAGGATTTCCAGGGTTTTTGCCTACTTCATGTAAATAAACTTCTTTGGCTGCAGAATAATCACCATTAGCTTCGTAATGCATCCCTAACTGTCTTTGTACATATAGGTTATCAGGGTTAAGACGAGACTCTTTTTCAAAATCTTCTCTGGCAAAAAATGGTTTTGAATTCATTGATACCATTTTCTTTTGAGGGTTTTCATTGTAATAGTAACGTGTGGCTCGAGCTAATTCCCGATTGGATGCTTGGAGTTCACCCGTTAAATTGAATAATTCATCAGCATAAGCAGCCGAGTTTATTCGGGGTTTATTATTAATCGTTGAAGCGGACTCGATTGGTTCTGCAACTGATTCTTTTGATTTTTTCTTTTTCTTCTTACTGGATGGTTTCTTTTTCTTCTTACTGGATGGTTTCTTTCTCTTCTTCTTTTTCTTCTTCTTTTTCTTTTGTTGCTCAGCCGATTCAGCATGCACGAATCCACTATCTGAAATGGGCAAATTTCCCATCAGAATTAAGCATATCAAAAGTCGGGTTAGGAATTTCATGAAGTCATATTCTCGAATTACGGAGTGAAATTACACATTCTTACTTAATTAGAAAGCATTTTTTATAGATCAATCCATCTTGATATTATTTGGTTTTTTTCCAATGGATTTGTCCACACAAACAGAGTCTTATCTTCCATTAATTCAAATTGTGGATAACCAATACCACGTCCGCCGCCTAATGATTCAACATAAGAAATTTCTGATAAGGTGCCATTTATATCTATCTTTCTATAAACAATAGATGAATATTCTTCATCAGCTTCCAACCAACTGGCTATGATGGTTTTTTCATCTAGCCATTCTAAATCCACTCTTCCTTGGGGTTTACCAGCATCTACTCGAATGGGTTCAGAAAAAGTTTTACCTTGATTATTAGAGAAAGCAACATTTATTTGGGGTTCACCATCAGGAGCCGTAAACCATGTAATGGCAACTTTTCCATTTTTTTCTGCCAGTTTTGGCCCATTTACAGGACATCCTGAAATTATCCAGCCATCTTCATTCACTGGATAAGGGTTTTCCCATTCTCCATTTACTTTACGAAGAATATTAATATTTCGCACGTCAGATGGGGTGCGATCGCGATAGGCGACTAAGGTTACATTCTCTAATTGAACAGCCGTGGTCGGGCAACATTCACACACCATGGCATCAATAGAAATATCATGTCTTTGTTTGAAGTCACGATCAAATGATGTCGTGTAAAGATTCATATCTCCAGCACTTTCATGTCCATGTCCACCAGCCATTTCTCTTCCATCTAGCCACACCATTTCTAATTCATGAGTTTCATTTTTATAAAAGGATACAAACCCATGTTCTGCCTCTTTCTCATCCCGGTGAGGTGAGATCGGTTCACTCCAAGTTTTACCACGATCAGTAGAATGAATGACTTTCACATCGTAATCATAGGTATTCTTACCACTCATTTCTAGCCAATGCGATACGAGTGTACTATCGTTTAGTTCAAAAATGGAAGGAAAGTCTGCCCAATTAATAAAAAAATGATCTGAAGAATAAATGAGAGTTTTTACCGACCATTCGTTATTTGAGAATTCAGACCAAAACAAGCCAAAAATTGTCGAATCGACTGGCTCAAACCAGGAGACAAGCAATCCATCTGATTCAGTTTTTGTTAGATGGGGATATCTACTCCCATTGCCAAAAGGTAGTTCGCCTGAATCTTGTTTTGAGCACCCGGCGATAGTCAATAATAATAATATTGTGAAATATTTTTTCATTTTTTCCTTAAATATCCTTTACCAAAAACACCCAGTGCAATCAAGTTGATTGCCACTTCACCATAGGCTAATACTTTATTTTCGAAATAAAATGGGAAGTAAGGCGCAACAACCATATCCCAAATTGGAATTTGCCCCTTTTCCGGTTGAATAGGATAAATCCAATACATGGTTTCTGAAAATGGGAAAAACCAGCGAATTCCAACCGTTCTTGCTGTGAGCCAATCTGTGATTAAATGAAGCATAGCCCCGATAAAAATAATTAAAACAGTTTTCTCAATTATTTTATCTTTTCTGAATTTTCCAATTCCGGTTCCAATCAACAGAACAAAAATCCAAAAAATCGGTGCGTGGAGAATGCTGTGATGGCCGGCAACCGTGTTTGACCACAAGCCATCAATATCCGGGAAAACCGTCGAAAAAATCAGTAACAAAATCCATTTTGAATCTTGTTTGGCAATTTTACCGGCCAAATAACCGGTGGCGATATGTGAATTAACGAACATATAATTAGGGCGGATTAACCGCCCTAA